>NZ_VYKE01000217.1:0-6060 GCF_032424515.1 Pseudomonas sp. JV245A | reverse complement strand
CCGGGCCCTGGCGCTCCTGGGGCCCAAAGCCGCGTACGGCCTGGCGGGCCTGGTGTTCATGCTCGGTTGCAGCCTGTGCGCCCTGGCGGCGGACATGGGCGGGCTGATCCTCGGGCGCAGCGTCCAGGGGCTGGGGGGCGGCCTGCTGTTCGCCTTGCCCTACGCCATGATCCGCCTGGTGTTCGACGAGCCGCTGTGGCCCCGGGCGATGGCGTTGATTTCCGCCATGTGGGGCGCAGCGACCCTGATCGGCCCGGCGGTCGGCGGAATTTTCGCCGAACATGGGGCCTGGCGCGCGGCGTTCTGGGTGCTGCTGCCCTGCACCTTGCTGTTCATGCTGCTGGCTGTTGCACTGTTGCCGGGCAAGAGTCGGGAAAGCGCGCCCCGTAGCCCGATTCCCGCCCTGCAACTGCTGTTGCTGACCGCCGTGGTACTGGCCATTTCCATCGGCAGCATCACCCCATCGCCGCTGTACAACGCCCTGGGGCTGGGAGCCGGGCTGGTTCTGCTGGTGCCGGTATTCGCTCTGGAGAACCGCGACGGCGCGCGCTTGTTGCCGCGCAATAGCCTGAAGGCCGGGAGTGCCTTGCTGGCGCTGTACATTTCCATGGCCCTGCTGGTGGTGGGCATGACCAGCGAGGTCTTCGTACCGCTGTTCCTGCAGGTGCTGCATCAGCAGACGCCGTTGCTGGCAGGTTATATCGCCGCACTGATGGCCGCCGGCTGGACCCTGGGGGCGATCTTCAGCTCAGGCCTTGACCCGCGGGGCGCGGCCCGGGCGATTGCCATCGGACCGTTCCTGGTGGTGGCCGGGCTGCTCCTGGCCTGCCTGTTCATGCCTGCCACCGCCACCCCGGCCCTGAGCCTGGGGGCGGTGTGCCTGGCCATGCTGCTGGTGGGCGTCGGTATCGGCCTGGCCTGGCCGCACCTGCTGTCCCGGGTTCTGGAACAGGCCCCGCAGGATCAGAAGGAACTGGCCGGCGCCTCGATTACCACGGTGCAACTGGTGGCCACTGCCCTGGGGGCGGCGCTGGCGGGAATGATCGTCAACCTGGCAGGCCTGACCTCCACGGGCGGGACTGCTGGCGCGGCCCAGGCTGCGGCCTGGCTGTTCGGCCTGTACGCCGGGCTGTCGGCGCTGCTGTTTGTCTCGGTGCGCCAGGTGCGGCGCAACGGTTCACCGCACCTGGCCCAAGCCTGAACCCTGTCGGGCGTGCGCCTGGCGTCATTGACCTGTAAGGAAACCACGATGAACAGCCTTGCCACTGATGCGCCGCAACCGGCCTTGATCCTCGATCCGGGGCTGGCCCCGCACTTGCACCACCTGCAGCTCAGGCAGCTGGGGGGAAGGGTGATCGGCATTGCCGACAACCGCTTCACTGACTTGCTCAGCGTTGTCGGCGGGCCCGGCTGCGCGGTGTGCAACGGCAACCCCTGGGACCTGCGCCGGGAGAATATCTGCCAGCTCGGCTATCGCCTGGGCGGGCAGGGCGAATTGACCCGTGCAACCGCGCCTGCGCCGGCGGCGCCCCCATGGCCGGTGGCAACGCCGGCCCCGCCCCTGGAGCTGGATTTGCCAGCCCTGCGCCTGGGCCGGCAAAGCCGCTATGGCTTCCTGCCCCTGGGCCAGAGCACACACCGCGAGAACATTTCCCTGGACTCCATCGATACCCCGGCGACCCTGCTGACCCTGTCCCATTGGCCGACGAACAAGACGCCTGTCGAGCACAAGGCCAATCTCTCCACCACCAGTGCCCTGGGCTTTCTCCAGCAGGGGTTGACGGTGGACCGGGCGCAGGTGATCACCAGCGATCATTTCGACCTCGACGGGCTGGCCTCGGTGTATGCCTTCCTGGCGCCGGAGCATGCCCTGGGGCACCGCCAGTTGCTGATTGATATTGCCCGCCTCGGTGATTTCTCCCGGGGCACTTCGGCCCAGGCCCTGCACTGCGCCTTTGCCCTGCATGCCCTGGCGGCCCGGGTGCGCATCGACCCACAGGCCAGCAACGACCGGCAATTGCTGACACGCTTCGCCGCGCTGCTGCCGCAGATGGCCGATGTACTCGACAACACCTGGCGCTATGCGCCCCTGTACGCTCCGGCCATGCTCGCGCTGCAACGCAGCGAGGCGCTGCTGGCCGATCCGGGCACGGTGATCGAGGAGTACCCGGGCATTGATCTGGCGGTGTTTGTCCTGCCCGAGCAGGGCTGGGACGGTTTGGGCGAATATTGCGGCCTGTCGCCGGTGGCGGTGCACAACCGCAGCCGTTGCGGGGTGCTGGCCATGGTCCGTCAGGGGCGGGTGGAGATTCGCCAGCGCTACGAGAGCTGGGTCGAGCGCATCAGCGGCATTGCCCGGCCCCGGCGCGACCTGGCGATCTTCGCCCGGGCCCTGCAGGAAGCCGAACGCACCCCGGGGCAATGGCACTACGACGGCGTGCAGGAAATCATGCCGGCCCTGAGGTTTGTCGCCAGCCGGCCCAGCAGCCACGCCAGCAGCACCCTGCTGGCCGAGCTGCGCCAGTTCCTCGAACAAGCCCCAGTCGCCTGGGATGCCAACGCCTGAGCAGCGGCCCGCTCCTACGATGGAGGGGCAGGGCTACCAGGTATCGACAAAACCCTGCGCGCGCTCGGCCCAGGGCACCGGGCGCGGTGCGGCCTGCAGGCCACGCAGCAGCCACGCTCGGCTTTCCAGGGGGTCGATCACCGCGTCTATCTCCAGGTAGCTGGCCATGTTCAGCGCCTTGCCCCGGGCGTAGGCCTTGGCCACCAGCTTGTCGAACAGCGCCTGTTGCGACTGCGGGTCGGGCTGGGCCGCCAGTTCCTTGGAGAAGCCCAGGCGCACCGCACCTTCCAGGCCCATGGCGCCGAACTCGGCGCTGGGCCAGGCGACGGTGAACAACGGGCTGTGAAAACTGCCGGCCGCCATGGCCTGCGCGCCCAGGCCGTAGCCCTTGCGCAGCACCAGGGTGAAGAACGGCACCGTGAGGCTGGCGGCACTGACAAACATCCGTGACACATGGCGTACCGTGGCCTGCTGCTCCGACTCCGGCCCCACCATGAACCCCGGGGTGTCGCACAGGGACACCAGCGGCAGGCCGAAGGCTTCGCACAGGCGCATGAAACGTGCGGCCTTGTCCCCGGCCGCGGCGTCGATGGCGCCGCCCAGCACCGCCGGGTTGTTGGCCAGCAGGCCAAAGGCCCGGCCTTCGACGCGGATCAGCGCGGTAATCAGCCCCGGGGCGAATTGCCGGCGCAACTCCAGCACGCTGTCGCGGTCGGCCAGGGTCTCGATGACCCGGCGGATGTCGTAGACCCGCAGGCGGTTTTCCGGAATCAAATGCCGCAGCTCACGCTGGTCGGCGCAGTGCCAGTCCTTGAGCGGCCCCTGGAAATAGCTCAGGTACTGTTTGGCCACCTGCACGGCCTCGGCTTCGTCGGCCACCAGCACGTCGATCACTCCGTTGGGGCCTTGTACCGACACCGGGCCCACCTGTTCCGGGGTGAAGCTGCCCAGGCCGCCGCCTTCGATCATCGCCGGGCCGGCCATGCCGATGGTGGCGTTCCGGGTGGCGATGATCAGGTTGCAGCAGCCGAGCAGGGCGGCATTGCCGGCAAAGCAGCGCCCCGAGGCGATGCCCACCGTGGGCACCCAGCCGGACAGCCGGGCCATGGCGGCGAAGGTATGGCAATCCAGGCCGGCGACCCCGACAAAGTCGCTGTCGCCGGGCCGGCCACCGCCGCCTTCGGCAAACAGCACCACCGGCAGCCGCCATTCCTGGGCCAGGCTCAGCAGGCGGTCGGTCTTCTTGTGGTTCATCACCCCCTGGGTGCCGGCGAACACCGTGTAGTCGTAGGCCAGGGCCAGGCAACGGGCGTCCTGGCCGTCGAACAGCCCGGCATTCACCGTACCTATGCCTCCCACCAGCCCATCCGCCGGGCTCAGGGCCTGCAACTCCTCGACGCTGCGCCGACGCCTTTGGGCGGCCAGGGCCATGGCGCCGTACTCCATGAAACTGCCCGGGTCCAGCAGGTGCTCGAGGTTCTCCCGGGCGGTGCGCTGGCCGTTGCGGCGACGCTTGGCCAGCGCCTCCGGACGCTGGGCATCCTCCAGCAAGGCATGGCGTTCGCGGACTTCGGCCAGGTCGGCGCGAATCAGTGCCAGGTCCAGTTGCTCTTCGCTGTGCTGGCCCTGGTCGGCAAACTCCGCCGGCTCCAGAAAGAGCAGGGGCTGGCCTTCGCCCAGTGCCTCGCCAACCTGGACGGCCAAGGCCCGGACGATACCGCTGCTCTGCGCCTTGACCTCGAACTCCATCTTCATCGCTTCCAGCACCGCAACCCGCTGGCCAATCCGCAACTCATCACCCACGGCCACTTCCAGGCTCACCAGCACCCCGGTGCTCGGGGCGTTCAGCGCCGCCGTGCCCGGGGGCGCCTGGACATCGCTGCGAGTGCTCTGCGCAGTGGCGGCCTGCCGGGCAAAGAACATCGGCCGGTGTTGCCCGGCGCAATCTTGCAGCAACTGGGCCCAATGGGCTTCGACGAACCTGGTGTCCACCTGATAGTCCAGCACCGCCGGCTGGCGCAACAGGTTCAACAACAGCCCCAGGTTGCTCGGCACGCCCTCCAGGCGAAACTCGCAAAGCCCACGATAGGCCCGGCCCAGGGCCGCGGGAAAATCCGTACCCTGGGCGATCAGCTTGGCCAGCAGCGAGTCATAGCCGGGGTTCACCGGGTAACCGGCATAGCCGTAGCCGTCGACCCGCAGCCCGGGCCCGCTGGGGGCTTCATAGGCACTGAGGGTGCCGGCCACCGGCCCCCTGCCGCCATCGGCCAGGGGCTGTTCCAGGTTGATCCGCGCCTGCACGGCAAAGCCTTGAGGCTCTGGTGGCCGGCTCAGGCCCAGGCTGGCCAGGGAGGCGCCCGCGCCAAGGCGCAGTTGGGTGTGCAGCAGGTCGACGCCGGTGATGGCCTCGGTCACCGTGTGCTCCACCTGGATCCTTGGGTTGGCCTCCATGAAATAGAAGCGCCCCGGGTGTTCCTGGTCGAGAAGGAATTCGAAGGTGCCAATGCCCTGGTAACGCACTCGCGCGGCCAGGGCCAGGGCGGCGTCGATCAACTGCTGGCGCAATTGCGGGGCAAGGTCCGGGCTGGGGGCGATTTCCACCAGCTTCTGGTGCCGGCGCTGCAGGCTGCAATCGCGCTCCCACAAGTGGCTGACCGCGCCGCTGCCGTCTCCCAACACCTGGATCTCGATGTGCCGCGCCCGCTGCAGCAGTTGTTCGACATACAGCGCGCCATTGCCGAAGGCCGCCTGGGCTTCGGACTGGCAACGGATGAACGCCTGCTGCAGTTGCCCGGCCTCGGTGACCGCGCGCATGCCCCGGCCACCGCCACCGGCCAGGGCCTTGAGCATCACCGCGCCATGGCGTTCGAGAAAGGCTGCGGCCTGTTCCAGGCTGACTGCTCGGTTGATGCCCTCCAGCAAGGGCACCCCACAATCTTCGGCCAGGGCACGGGCCGCGGCCTTGTCGCCAAACAGTTGCAGCACCTCGGGGCCGGGGCCGATCAGGGTCAGCCCGGCTTCCAGGCAGCCCCGGGCAAAGTCGGGGTTTTCCGCGAGAAAGCCGTAGCCCGGGTGAATAGCCTGGCAGCCCTGTTGCAGGGCCAGGGCGATCAGTTGCTGGCGGTCGAGGTAGGCCGCCACCCCGCGGCCCTTGAGGGGCAGGGCCAGATCGGCCTTGCGCGTGTGCAGGCTGGCCGCGTCGTCCTCGGCAAATACCGCGACGCTGCGAACGCCCAGGTCGGCGCAGGCCCGGGCGATACGGATGGCGATCTCGCCGCGATTGGCGATCAACAGACTCTGGAACATGGCAATTCTCGCAATGCTGAAAAGGAAGGGCTCAGAGCTGTTGTTCCAGCTCGTTCTTCTTGACCTTGCCGGTGGCGGTCATGGGCAGGCTGGCCACCAGGCGGATCTGCGGCACCTTGTAGGCGGCCATCACCTCCTGGCACCAGGCTGCCAGGGCATGCGGGTCCTGGGGCGCATCGGGCTTGAGC
>NZ_VYKE01000216.1:0-6120 GCF_032424515.1 Pseudomonas sp. JV245A | reverse complement strand
GGTGCTGGCCGTGACCCTGCTGGCGCTGTTCAGTGAATACGCCGGGGTGCTCGGGCCCATGGTCGGGGCCTCGCGGCGCTACGACGGGCCCATGGGCAAGAGCGACCGCGCCTTCATCCTCGGCGTGCTGGCCACCGGCATCGCCCTGGGCTGGCTCAGCGCCCTGTGGATAAACGGCGTGCTGGCACTGGTCGCCGCACTGCTGGTCTACACCCTGATCAATCGGGTCCGCCAGGGCCTCAAAGAAGTTCAGCACAATGCTCCCTCTGCATAAGGAAATGGCTATGCGCGACGCTCAACACCAGACGTTCCGAACCCATGACGGTGTCGAACTGTTCTACCGCCACTGGCCAGCCACTGAAGTGGCCCCTGGCGAACCGCGGCAAGCGGTGATGCTGTTCCACCGCGGTCACGAACACTCCGGGCGCATTGCCCACCTGGTGGAAGAGCTGAACCTGCCCCAGTTCGATTTCTTCGCCTGGGACGCCCGTGGCCATGGCCAGTCGCCGGGCGCCCGTGGCGACAGCCCGAGCTTCGCTACCAGCGTGCGCGACGTGCAGACCTTCTGTGATCACCTGGGCAGCGCTCATGGGATCGCCGAGGAAAACATCGCCGTGGTGGCCCAGAGCGTGGGCGCGGTGATCGCGTCCACCTGGGTCCACGACTACGCGCCGCGCATCCGCTCCCTGGTGCTGGCCTCGCCGGCGTTCAAGGTCAAGCTGTACGTGCCCTTCGCCCGGCCCGGCCTGGCCCTGATGCGGCGCTTTCGTGGCAACTTCTTCGTCAACAGCTACGTCAAGGCGCGCTTCCTGAGCCACGACCCGGAGCGGGTCCGCAGCTATGACAGCGACCCGCTGATCACCAAGGCGATCTCGGTGAATGTACTGCTGGGCCTGTATGAAGCGGCAGACCGGGTGGTAGCCGACGCCCAGGCGATCCAGGTGCCGACCCAGTTGCTGATCTCCGGCTCCGACTTCGTGGTGCATCGCAAGCCCCAGGAGCAGTTCTTCGAGCGCCTGGGCAGTCTGCACAAGGAAAAGCACATCCTCCCGGGCTTCTTCCACGACACCCTGGGGGAAAAGAACCGGGCGCCGGCCATGGCCAGCATCCGTCGCTTCATCCTGCAGAATTTCGAGCGCCCGCTGAACCGCCCTGCCCTGCTGGACGCCGACCGCCTGGGCGTTACCTGCGCCGAGTCCGAAGCCCTGGCCGCGCCGCTGCCGCACAACTCCCTGCGCGACCTGTACTGGCGCGCCACCCGTGCCAGCATGCGCCTGGGCAGCCAGCTGTCGGCGGGGGTCAAGCTGGGCTTCGACACCGGTTTCGACTCCGGCAGCACCCTGGACTACGTCTACCGCAACCGCCCCACCGGGCATTCCGCACTGGGCCGGATGATCGACCAGAACTACCTGAACTCCATCGGCTGGCGCGGCATCCGCCAGCGCAAGCTGCATGTGGAAGAACTGCTGCGCCTGGCCATGGAAAAACTCCGTGAGCAAAACAGCGAAGTGCGCATCGTCGATATCGCCGCCGGCCACGGCCGCTACATCCTCGAAGCCCTGCAAGGGGTCAGCCCGCTGCCGGAATCGATCCTGCTGCGCGACTACAGCGATATCAACGTGCGCGACGGCAGTGCGCTGATCCAGGAAAAAGGCCTGGGGGACATCGCCCGCTTCGTCAAAGGCAACGCCTTCGACCGCGAGGACCTCGCAGCCCTGGACCCGAAACCCACCCTCGCAGTGGTCTCCGGGCTCTATGAGCTGTTCGCCGACAACCAGATGGTCGGCGGCTCCCTGGCGGGCCTGGCCAGTGCCGTGGAGCCCGGCGGCTACCTGGTGTACACCGGCCAGCCGTGGCACCCGCAGCTGGAACTGATCGCCCGCGCCCTGACCAGCCACCGCGAAGGCCAGGCCTGGGTCATGCGCCGCCGCACCCAGGCGGAGATGGACCAACTGGTGGAGGCCGCCGGCTTTCGCAAGGTCACCATGCGTGTGGATGAATGGGGGATCTTCAGCGTATCCCTGGCGCAACGGGTGCAATGATGGCCGCAGGCGCCTTGCCGGCCCGGGAGCCGGGCCTGCTGAAACCCGCGGTGCTCTGGCTGCTGTTGCTGGCACCGCTGTTCTTCAGCACCTACGGCTTCGCCACCTGGGTCACCGCCCAGCGCGACGACGTCGGCAGCATGGTCTTCGACTGGGAACGGCACATGCCGTTCTGGGCCTGGACCATCGTGCCCTACTGGTCCATCGACCTGCTCTACGGCTTCTCCCTGTTGTTGCCGCGCAGCCGTGACGAGCTCAAGCGCCACGCCCTGCGCCTGCTCACCGCCCAGGTGATCGCGGTCAGTTGCTTCCTGCTCTGGCCGCTGAGCTTTACCTTCTCCCGGCCGGAACTGGACGGGGTTTTCGGCTGGCTGTTCGCGGTGCTGGCCGGCTTCGACAAGCCCTTCAACCAGGCGCCGTCGCTGCACATCGCCCTGCTGGTGGTGCTCTGGGTCTGCTACGCACGGCATACCCAGGGCTTCTGGCGCTGGCTGGTGCATGGCTGGTTCGCGCTGATCGGGGTCTCGGTGCTGAGTACTTATCAACACCACTTCATCGATGTACCCACAGGCGCCCTGGCCGGCTGGCTGTGTGTCTGGCTATGGCCGCTGGACCGTCCCAGCCCATTGTTCAGTGCCCGTGCGGCCCAGGACCCGAAGCGCCGCCAGCTGGCCCTGCGCTATGGCCTGGGTGCGGCGCTGTTCGCCGGGGCAGCCTTTGCCTGGGGCGGCGCCGCGCTGTGGCTGATCTGGCCCGCCGTGGCGCTGTTGCTGGTGGCCTTGAACTACGCCCTGCTGGGTGCCGAGGGTTTCCAGAAGCGCCAGGACGGCAGCCTCAGCCCCGCTGCACGCTGGTTGCTGGCGCCTTACCTGGCGGCGGCCTGGATCAACTCGCGGCTGTGGACAAAAAAACATCCACAGCCGGACCCGGTTGTGGATAACGTCTGGCTCGGGCGCCTGCCGACACCGGCCGAGCTCAAGGACAGCCCGTTCGACGCCGTGCTCGACCTGTGCGCCGAGCTGTCCCTGGACAGCCGCGGGTTGCGGGCCTACCAGAGCCTGCCGGTGCTGGACCTGTGCGCCCCCAGTGCCGAGCAGTGCCTGGCCGCCGCCCACGCCATCGAACGCCTGCGCCAGCAAGGGCCGCTGCTGGTGTGCTGCGCCCTGGGTTATTCGCGCAGCGCCACGGCGATTGCCGCCTGGCTGCTGCACAGCGGCCGCGCAGCCACGGTGGATGCCGCCATCGTGCAGATCCAGCGGGCCCGCCCACAGATCGTCCTGCACCCCGCCCACCGCCAGGCGCTGCAAACCCTGAGCAGCGCCGGGAGAACGGCCCATGTCCACTGAAATGCAGCTCTACAGCGTGGCCAGCCTGCTGCGCCGGGGCCGCGCCCTGGATCAGTTATCCACAGGCCTGACCCTGCTCGGCGCGCTGTATGGCCTGGGCCAGTACCTGCTGACCAGCGTCACCCTGGGCGGGCTGCTGGTCAGCCTGGCCCTGGTGCTGCTGGGGCTTGTGGAAAAGTACCTGGCGCTGCGGGTAGCCTTCGACGCCGACCTGTTTCAACGCGTGGCCGACGCCCCAACTACCCTGGAACACAGTACCCAGGCCCTGGACCAGGCCCTGAGCGCCCTCGGCCTGCAACCCGCGCAGCGCGGCGGCCGGCCCTGGGACCAACGCAGCCGCGGGGCCCTGGGCCTGCTGCGCCGCCAGGCATTACTGCTGGCAGCACAAGTGCTGGTGATACTGAGCGTGATCCTGGTCAGCCCCTGGCTGACCTTTGCCGGATAAGGAATGCCCATGTTCGAACCCCTGGTCGCCAATCTCATCACCTCCGCCGCCCGCAGCATCACCGGCGCCCGCAGCCTGTGGCTGGGCTCGGCACCGCGCGCGGTGCAGCGGATCTACTTCGCCAACCACAGCAGCCACGGCGACTTCGTACTGCTCTGGGCCTCCCTGCCGCCGGCCCTGCGCAAACTGACGCGGCCCGTGGCCGGCGCCGACTACTGGCAGAAAAGCAACCTGCGCCGCTACATCATCAATCGGGTGTTCAACGGCGTGCTGATCGACCGCGAGCGCAAGGAGGCTGTGGATAACAACCCCCTGCAACCCATGATCGATGCCCTGGAGAACGGCGACTCGCTGATCATCTTTCCGGAAGGCACGCGCAACCCCGAAGACGGCCTGCTGCCGTTCAAGAGCGGGATCTACCACCTGGCCAAGCGTTATCCACAGGTTGAGGTGATTCCGGTGTGGATCGCCAACCTCAACCGGGTCATGCCCAAGGGCCGCTTCCTGCCCCTGCCGCTGCTGTGCACCACCAGTTTCGGCGCCCCCATGACCCTGGAAGAAGACGAAACCAAGGAACACTTCCTCGAACGCAGCCGCGCCGCGCTGCTGGCCCTGGCCCCGGAGCACGCCTGAGATGGATAAGCAGACCCTGATGTTATTCGGCGGCATCGGCGCCATTCTGGTGCTGGCCTCGCTGATCGGTTTCATCCTCCAGTGGCGCACCCGTGGCGCGCCCAACCCGGTGATCGACAACCTCAATGCGCGGATCAATGCCTGGTGGGTGATGGTGCTGGTGATCGGTATCGCCTTCTGGCTCGGCACCGCGGCGGTGATCCTGCTGTTCTATGCGGTGTCGTTCTACGCCCTGCGCGAGTTCCTCACCCTGACCCCGACCCGGCGCAGCGACTATCCGGCCCTGGTGGCGGCCTTCTACCTGGCCCTGCCCCTGCAATACCTGCTGATCTACTCCGACTGGTACGGGCTGTTCTCGATCTTCATTCCGGTCTACGTGTTCCTGCTGCTGCCGATCCTCGCGTCGCTCGGTGGCGACAGCACGCACTTCCTGGAGCGTGCCTCCAAGGTCCAGTGGGGGCTGATGATCGCGGTGTTCTGCGTGTCCTTCGTGCCCGCCCTGCTGACCCTGGACATCGCCGGCTATGAAGGCCGCAACCTGCTGCTGATCGCTTACCTGGTGATCGTGGTGCAGCTCTCGGACGTGCTGCAGTACGTCTGTGGAAAACTCTTTGGCAAGCGCAAGATCGCCCCCAACCTGTCGCCGTCCAAGACCGTGGAAGGCTTTGTCGGCGGCATCCTGCTGGCTTCGATGATCGGCGGGGCGCTGTTCTGGATCACCCCGTTCAATGTCTGGCAGTCATTCCTCATCGCCCTGCTGATCAACCTGCTGGGCTTTGCCGGCGGCATCGTCATGTCGGCGATCAAGCGCGATCGCGGGGTCAAGGACTGGGGGCACATGATCGAGGGCCACGGCGGCATGCTCGATCGCCTGGATTCGGTGTGCTTTGCCGCGCCGATCTTCTTCCACCTGGTGCGCTACTGGTGGACCTGAAGCCTTCAGCCCGGTAGATGCCCCAATGGCAGGGGCCCCGGGGTTTTCACCGTGTGAATCGCGAAGTTGCTGCGGATGTCGCTGACCCCGGGGATCTTCAGCAAGTGGCCGGTCAGGAAGCGGTCATAGCCACGCAGGTCCGGGACCACCACTTGCAGCAGGAAATCCGATTCACCCGATACCAGGAACGCCGAGATCACCTCCGGCAACTGCAATACCGCCTGGCGGAAGGCTTCGGCCTCGGCATCGTTGTGTCGCTCCACCTTGACCCCGACGAACACGGTCAGCCCCAGGCCCACCTCGTCGCGGTCCAGGGTGGCCTGGTAGCCACGGATCACCCCGGCCTCTTCCAGCATGCGCACCCGACGCAGGCAGGGTGACGGCGACAGGCCGATCTCTTCGGCCAGTTGCACGTTGCTCAGGCGACCATCGCGCTGCAGCGCGGCGAGGATCTTGCGGTCATAGGCATCAAGTTTCATGTTTGGCATATCCAGATGGTGATTCCGTTCATTAGTGGAACATTATGCCAATTTCAGCTTTCCCGTTGGTTGATTACGCAAGCACCTGCCCTGCCCTGTGGCCCTAAACTGGGCGCACCGACTCGACAACGAAGGGGGTGCAAGGTGGCGCAACTGTGGATGTATTTCCTGGCTCTGGCGGTGGTCTACCTGCTGCCCGGCCCCGACATGATCCTGCTGCTGCAAACCGGCGCCCGCCAGG
>NZ_VYKE01000215.1:0-6196 GCF_032424515.1 Pseudomonas sp. JV245A | reverse complement strand
TCGAACAGCCCGGCGCGGGTCAGGTAGGCGGCTTCGCGCACCCGGGCGATCTTGGTCGGGGTGTGGAACAGGGTGTGGGCCACCTGGCAGGCGACCATGTTGGTCTCGTCGCTGTTGGTTACCGCCACCAGCATGTCGGCGTCGTCGGCGCCGGCCTGGCGCAGCACCGTCGGGAACGAGGCGCGGCCCTGCACGGTGCGGATGTCCAGGCGGTCGCCGAGGTCGCGCAGGCGTTCGCCGTCGGTGTCGACCACGGTGATATCGTTGGCTTCGCTGGCCAGGTGTTCCGCCAGCGTGCCACCCACTTGCCCGGCGCCGAGGATGATGATTTTCATCCAGTCACTCCCTTAAAACCGTTTAGCCGCGAGCTGCGGCGATCTTGATCAGCTTGGCGTAGTAGAAGCCGTCGTGGCCGCCCTCTTGCGCCAGCAACTGGCGTCCGTGGGGCTGCTTGAGGCCGGCGGCAGGCTGCCCCAGTTGGCCGCCGATGTCCAATTCACGAGCCCCCGGGGTGCGGGCCAGGAAGGCCTCGATGACCTCGGTGTTCTCGGTGGGCAGGGTCGAGCAGGTGGCGTAGAGCAGGATGCCGCCCACTTCCAGGGCCTGCCACATGGCATCCAGCAGTTCGCCTTGCAGTTGCGCCAGGGCGGCGATGTCTTCGGGCTGGCGGGTCAGCTTGATATCCGGATGGCGGCGGATCACCCCGGTGGCCGAGCATGGCGCGTCCAGCAGGATCCGCTGGAACGGCTTGCCGTCCCACCAGGCCTGGGTGTCGCGGCCATCGGCGGCGATCAATTGGGCGTCGAGCCCCAGGCGGTCGAGGTTTTCCCGTACCCGCACCAGGCGCTTGGCCTCCAGGTCCACCGCCACTACGCCGGCCAGGGCCGGTTGCACTTCGAGGATGTGGCAGGTCTTGCCGCCCGGGGCGCAGCAGGCGTCCAGCACCCGTTGCCCCGGCGCCAGTTCCAGCAGCTCGGCGGCCAGTTGCGCGGCCTCGTCCTGCACACTGATCCAGCCTTCGGCAAAGCCCGGCAGGCTGCGTACATCCAAGGCTTCGTCGAGGACGATGCCGTCCTGGCTATAGACGCAAGCCTTGGCCGCAACCCCCGCTTCGCTCAACAGCTTCAGGTAGGCATCGCGGGAGTGATGCCGGCGGTTGACCCGCAGGATCATCGGCGGGTGGGCGTTGTTGGCGGCGCAGATGGCTTCCCACTGCTCGGGCCAGAACGCCTTGAGGGATTTCTGCAACCAGCGCGGGTGTGCGGTGCGCACCACCGGGTCGTGCTCCAACTCGGCCAGCAGCGTTTCGCTTTCGCGTTGGGCGCGCCGCAGCACGGCATTGAGCAGGGCCTTGGCCCAGGGCTTTTTCAGCTTGTCGGCGCAGCCCACGGTTTCACCGATGGCGGCGTGGGCCGGAACCCGGGCGTAGAGCAACTGATAGAGGCCCACCAGCAGCAATGCTTCGACATCGGCGTCGGCTGCCTTGAACGGCTTCTGCAGCAGCTTGGCCGCCAGCGCCGACAGCCGCGGCTGCCAGCGTGCGGTGCCGAAGGCCAGGTCCTGGGTGAAGCCGCGATCCCGGGCCTCGACCTTGTCCAGCTGGATCGGCAGCGAGCTGTTGAGCGAGGCCTTGCCGTTGAGCACGGCAGTCAGCGCCTTTGCGGCGGCCAGGCGCGGGTTCATTGGGCGTCCGCCGTCTGGCCGAGGACGGTGCCGATGGCGAATTTCTCGCGGCGGCTGTTGAACAGGTCGCTGAAGTTCAGCGCCTTGCCCCCGGGCAGTTGCAGGCGGGTCAGGCACAGCGCCTGCTCACCGCAGGCAACGATCAGGCCGTCCTTGCTGGCGCCGAGGATTTCCCCCGGCGCGCCCTTGCCTTCGGCCAGGGTGGCGGCCAGCACTTTCAGCGCTTCGCCATTCAAGCTGCTGTGGCAGATCGGCCAGGGGTTGAAGGCCCGCACCAGGCGCTCCAGTTCCACGGCCGGGCGGCTCCAGTCGATGCGCGCCTCGTCCTTGTTCAGCTTGTGGGCGTAAGTGGCCAGGCTGTCGTCCTGGACTTCGCCTTCCAGGGTGCCGGCGGCCAGGCCTTCGATGGCTTGCAGCACTGCGGGCGGGCCCATCTCGGCCAGGCGGTCGTGGAGGCTGCCGCCGGTATCTTCGGCGCTGATCGGGGTGCTGACCTTGAGTAGCATCGGCCCGGTATCCAGGCCGGCTTCCATGCGCATCACGGTCACCCCGCTTTGCGCGTCACCGGCTTGCACCGCACGCTGGATCGGCGCGGCACCGCGCCAGCGTGGCAACAGCGAAGCGTGGCTGTTGATGCAACCCAGGCGCGGAATATCCAGCACCGCCTGGGGCAGGATCAGGCCGTAGGCCACCACCACCATCAGGTCCGGCTTGAGCGCTGCCAGTTCGGCTTGAGCCTCGGCATTGCGCAAGGTCGGCGGTTGCAGCACGGGGATGTCGTTTTCCAGAGCAAGCTGCTTGACCGGACTGGGCATCAGCTTCTGCCCGCGCCCCGCCGGACGGTCCGGCTGGGTGTAGACCGCAACGATCTGGTAAGGGCTGTCGAGCAGGGCCTTGAGGTGTTCGGCGGCGAATTCGGGGGTGCCGGCAAAGACGATGCGCAGTGGCTCAGTCATGGGAATTCTCGATGTTAAACATGCGGAAAAGAAAAAGGCTTGCCGTAGCAAGCCTTTGCAAGACGGTCATCAAGCCTGCTGGCGATGCTGCTTTTCCAGCTTCTTCTTGATCCGGTCACGCTTGAGCGTGGACAGGTAGTCGACGAACAACTTGCCGTTCAGGTGGTCGCATTCGTGCTGGATGCACACGGCGAGCAAACCTTCGGCGATCAGTTCGTAGGGCTGGCCGTCGCGGTCCAGGGCCTTGATCTTGACCCGTTGCGGGCGGTCGACGTTTTCGTAGAAGCCCGGTACCGAAAGGCAGCCTTCCTGGTACTGGTCCATCTCGTCGGTCAGGGCTTCGAACTCGGGGTTGATGAACACCCGTGGTTCGCTGCGGTCTTCGGACAGGTCCATGACCACCACGCGTTTGTGCACGTTGACCTGGGTCGCCGCAAGACCGATGCCTGGGGCCTCATACATTGTTTCAAACATGTCGTCGACCAACTGACGCACTTCGTCGTCCACTACGGCCACTGGTTTGGCGATAGTGCGCAGGCGCGGATCAGGGAATTCGAGGATGTTTAAAATGGCCATAAGCGTAATTGCTACACGTGTGAAGTAAGGGCGGAGTCGGCGTCCGCGCAGGTTCTGGACCTGGGCCGCCGGTGCAAAACGTGCTCTGGGATGGAGCGAGCCGTGCAGGCTCTGGCGTTTCACGCGAACGCACATAATAAAGGGATTCAGCCCATGAGGAAATCACTGTTCGCCCTGCTGCTGGCGGGCTGGACCGCCATCGGCCAGGCCCAGGTGCAACTGCGGGACAGTTATCCACAGCACTATCGGGTGCAGCCGGGCGATACCTTGTGGGGCGTCGCCAGCCTGTATCTGCAGCAGCCCTGGCAATGGCGCGAGCTCTGGCCCGCGGGCTTCGCCGGGCAGATCTTCCCTGGTGACCGCCTGCAACTGGTGCGCAATGACGGCCCGCCACACCTGCAGCTGGAGCGACCAGCGGCTCCGCCGACGGTCAAGCTCGCGCCCCAGGCCCGGCGCCTGCCCCCTGCCCCGATTCCGAGCATTCCCCTGCAAGCGATCAGCAGCTTCTTGCTGGACAACCGCATCGTCGATCAGCCCGGGGCCCTGGAGCAGGCGCCGTATATCGTGGCCGGCGAGGGCGAGCGGGTGCTGGGTGGCATGGGCGACCGGCTTTTCGCCCGTGGCCGGCTGGACCCTGAGCAGCCGGTCTATGAGCTGTTCCGCCAGGGCAAGGTCTACCGCGACCCCCTGAGCCAGGAACTGCTGGGGGTCAACGCCGACGCCATCGGCAGCGCCCGGGTGGTGGCGAGCGAAGGTGACCTGGCCACCCTCGCCTTGCAGAGCAGCAACCAGGAAGTGCGCCTGGGTGATCGCTTGCTGGCCGCCGATACCTCGGGGTTGCCGGGCTCCTTCAACCCCAGTGCCCCGCAACGGCCGGTGGAAGGGCTGATCATCGACGTGCCCCGAGGGGTCACCCAGATCGGCGCCCTGGATGTGGTGACCCTCAACCGCGGGCGCCGCGACGGCCTGCTGGAGGGCAACGTACTGGCGGTGATCAAGACCGGTGAAACCGTGCGCGACCGGCAAACCGGCGAGCCGCTGAAAATCCCCGACGAGGCGGCCGGCTGGCTGATGGTGTTCCGCAGCTACGACAGGCTCAGCTACGGATTGGTACTCAAGGCCACGCGTTCGCTGGCGGTGCTGGACAAGGTCCGCAACCCCTGAGGGAGATCTTTCCTCAACAAGTTACCAACAGAGTTATCCACAGCTTGTTCCAGCTCAGGCTGGAGCCCTGACGATCAAGGATGATCCATGTTGAACTCGATGAGCGGCAGCATTTCCCCGGCAGAACTGGAAGCTCGATTGCGCTTGCACGTCCTGCCCGAACTCGGGCCGATGCGTTTTCAGCGCCTGCTTCAGGCATTCGGTTGCGCTTCTAAAGCACTCAGTGCCCCGGCCAGTGCCTGGCGTTCCCTGGACCTGCCGCCGGCCTGCAGCGAGGCCCGGCGCAGCCCCCAGGTGCGCGACGGCGCCCGTCGCGCATTGGCCTGGATAGATAGCCAGGCCCAGCATTTGCTGATGTGGGACCAGCCCGGCTACCCGCCCTTGCTGGCGCAACTCGAGGATGCGCCGCCGCTGCTGTTCGTGGCCGGCGACCCCTCGATTCTCGAACGGCCGCAGTTGGCGATGGTGGGCAGCCGTCGCGCATCGCGACCGGGGCTGGACACCGCCGGGGCCTTTTCCCGCAGCCTGGCCCGTGCCGGTTTTGTCATCACCAGCGGTCTGGCCCTGGGCATCGATGGCGCTGCCCATCAGGCGGCCCTGGATGTTGGCGGGCGCACCGTGGGCGTGCTGGGCACTGGCCTGGAAAATTTTTATCCACAGCGGCACCGGGCCCTGGCCAGGGCCATGATCGACCAGGGCAGCGCGGTGGTTTCCGAGTTCCCGCTGGACACCCCGGCGCGTGCGGAACACTTCCCCCGGCGCAATCGAATCATCAGTGGCCTGGCCCTGGGCGTGCTGGTGGTGGAGGCCAGCGTCGCCAGCGGTTCGCTGATTACCGCGCGGCTGGCGGCGGAGCAAGGCCGCGAGGTGTATGCCATCCCCGGTTCTATCCACCACCCCGGTGCCCGGGGTTGCCACCAGTTGATCCGCGACGGCGCGGTGCTGGTGGAAAGCGTGCAGCACATCCTGGAGACCCTGGCCGGCTGGCAGAACCTGCCGCCCAGCGCCTCGCTGCCGACAGCGGCCTGTACCCACCCGTTGCTGGCCTTGCTGCATGCGGCGCCCCACAGCAGCGAAGCCTTGGCCAGCGCCAGCGGCTGGCCCCTGCCCCGGGTGCTGGCGGCCCTGACCGAGCTGGAGATCGAAGGCCGTGCGGTCCATGAAAATGGGCGTTGGTATGCGCGTCTGAGCTAGGTTTTATAAGCAGGATCGGTAAACTGCGCACAGCTTTTATCTGGAGAGTCGGCAATGGTCAGCAGTTGGCGCGTGCAGCAAGCCGCACGAGAGATTCGCGCAGGGGCGGTGATTGCCTATCCAACCGAAGCGGTCTGGGGCCTGGGGTGCGATCCGTGGAATGAAGAGGCGGTGGATCGCCTGCTGGCAATCAAGTCACGGTCGGTGGACAAGGGCCTGATCCTGATCGCTGACAACATCCATCAGTTCGATTTCCTCTTCGAGGACTTCCCGGACACCTGGATCGATCGCATGTCCAGCACCTGGCCGGGGCCCAATACCTGGCTGGTGCCCCATCAGAACCTGTTGCCCGAGTGGGTCACCGGGGTCCATGACACGGTGGCGCTGCGGGTCAGCGACCATCCGCTGGTGCGTGAGCTGTGCTCCCTGGTGGGCCCGCTGATTTCCACCTCGGCCAACCCCCAGGGGCGCCCGGCGGCGCGCACGCGGCTGCGCATCGAGCAGTATTTCCGTGGGCAACTGGATCTGGTCCTCAGTGGCAGCCTGGGCGGGCGCAAGAACCCGAGCCTGATCCGTGACCTGGCTACCGGCAAGGTAGTTCGGCCTTCCTGAAGCGCTTCGCC
>NZ_VYKE01000214.1:0-6198 GCF_032424515.1 Pseudomonas sp. JV245A | reverse complement strand
CGCGGCAAAGGCGTCGATGGCTTCGAAGGCCGGTTGCGGCGAGCCCTCCGGCACCTTGAGGAAGAACCGGTAGCGGTCCGCTTCCCGGGTCAGGGCCAGTTCCAGGGCGTCGCTGACCACCTGGTGATAACGCACGATGCGTTCGAACACTTCCCGCAGGCTGCCGCTGGCCACCAGGGCGTAGCCCAGGGCATGGAAGGTGGTGGGGCTGACAAAGCGCGACACCCGCAGGCCGATGGCCGGGTCGCCGCTGGCCTGCACGGCGAGATGCCACAGGCGGGTGGTGGCCGACAGCGGGTAGCGGGCGTTGGGGTCGTCCATCAATTGCGGGTCGAGCCCGGCTTCGCGGCACAGTGCGGCGCTGTCGAGGTCCAGAGCGTCCAGTTGCTTGCGCAAGGCGCGGGTCCAGCTGGCAAGGGAGGTGGCTTCGGTCATGCGATTGGCGCGTCCGGTCAACAGGTTGGCGTTTACGGCTAGCGCCCGGAGCCGGGGCTCGGGGCAGGATGCACACATCACTGACCAGAGGATGGAATCATGCAGGGTATTTCTGCAAGCCCCGAGCGGATGAACGCACAGCAGCGGGCGGCGCATATACGCCAGGTGGTCCTGGCCCGGGGTGATGAACTGCGCCAGCGTTTTCCTTTGCTGCGGCACCAGGACGCGCTGGGCGCGGGGATCCTTGCGTTCGCTCTGTCGGGGATGCTGGGGTCAGCGCTGCTCTATGTCACGGGGCACCTGGCCTGGTGGGCGTGCCTGCTGCTCAATGCCTTTTTCGCCTCCCTGACCCACGAGCTGGAACACGACCTGATCCACAGTATGTACTTTCGCAAGCAGCGCCTGCCCCACAACCTGATGCTGGGGCTGGTGTGGCTGGCGCGGCCGAGCACCATCAACCCCTGGGTGCGCCGCCACCTGCACCTGAATCATCACAAGGTGTCCGGCAGCGAGAGCGACATCGAGGAGCGCGCCATCACCAACGGCGAGCCCTGGGGCATCGCCCGCCTGCTGATGGTGGGGGACAACATGATGGCGGCCTTCATCCGCCTGCTGCGGGCGCCGGGGGCCAGGCGCAAGCTGGGCATCCTCGTTCGTACCCTGGCGGTGTACGCGCCGCTGGCATTGCTGCATTGGGGCGCCTGGTATGTGTTCCTGGGCTTTCATGGGGCCAACGGCGTGGCCGCCCTGTTGGGCAGCCCGATCCAGTGGTCGCAAGACACCGTGTCGCTGATGCACTACGTCGATATCGCCGTGGTGGTGATCATCGGCCCCAACGTGCTGCGCACCTTCTGCCTGCACTTTGTCAGTTCCAACATGCACTACTACGGCGACATCGAGCCGGGCAACGTGATCCAGCAGACCCAGGTACTCAACCCCTGGTGGATGTGGCCGTTGCAGGCCTTCTGCTGCAACTTCGGCAGCACCCACGGCATCCACCATTTCGTGGTCAGGGAGCCGTTCTACATCCGCCAGATGACGGCATCGGTGGCGCATAAAGTGATGGCCGAGATGGGCGTGCGCTTCAACGATTTCGGCACTTTTGCCCGGGCCAACCGCTTTACCCGGCAGGAGCGCGAAGCGATGCAACCGGCGCATAACGCCCGGGCTTGAGGGGGCGGACTGTCTTTCTGGTTAAATACCCAAGGTCACGCGGTGCCGGGAAACGCCCGGAATCCGCGAAGAGGCAACGACAGGGAGACAGTATGGGCAGTGCGGTAAGGCGATTGATCGCCGTTGCCTTGATGAGTGTGGGCAGCGTGTCGCTGGCCGACTCGGTGGCGCAGGGCAGTGACGAGGCACTGGCGCTGAGTATCTTGAAGCATCTGGAAGTGAACGGTTTTCGCAATTCCTTGCGGCCGCGGCATTACCCGGACGGCACCACGCTGGGCCAGACGCCCTATCGGATCTACGAGAAGGCCGCAGGCGCCGAGGGCACCTACAGCGCGGTGGACGAAGAACAGAGCTGGGTCTACAGCGTCAGAGTGATGGAGCAGGGGAAGCAGGGCATCGCCATCTGTTTTGTCGACCAGAGCCTGCGCGGCAGCTACTTGGCCGCTTCGCCGTTGCGGGTCGAGAAAAACCGGGCTGGGCATTACGTCGTGGTCAAGGAACTGCCGAAAACCCCGGCTTGCCGCATCACCCGAGGCTGAGGCCAGCGCCTGGCGCAGCTCGGTGTATTCACCGACAACCCAAACGCACCCCGTAGGAGCCGGCTTGCCGGCGAAAGGGCCCTGGAGACTTGTGTTGTTCTGGAGGACGCCTTCGCTGGCAAGCCAGCTCCTACACAAGCAGGCTCCTCCAGGGGCCGGTTCATAGACAAGCCAGCTCCTGCAAGATCAATCCGGCTGGAACGGTGATTCGCTGAGGATCACTCCGGTTTCATCCACGTAGCGCTGCCATTCTTCCAGCAGGGTGCGCAGTTTTTCCGGCTGGCTGTGGGCCAGGTCGTGAATCTCCCCCGGGTCCTGGCCCAGGTCGTACAGCTGCCACGTCGCCGGGCCCACGGGGCCGGGGATGTACACCGCCTTCCACTGGCCCTGGCGAATTGCCCGGCGGCCGAACAGCTCCCAGCCGGTTACCGTTTGTTCGTCATGCACCCGGGCGGTTTCGCCGGAGAGAAAGCCCAGCCAGGACTTGCCCCGCAGCGGCGCCACATCGCGCCCGCGCCAGCGCTTGCCCGGGTGGCGCACGCCGGCCAGGTCGAGCAGGGTCGGAGTAATGTCCATCACCGTGCCGAAGCCGTGGCTGATCTGCCCCTTGAGCGGCAGTTGCGGGTAGTGCAGCAGCGCCGGCACGCGAATTCCGCCCTGGGTGGTGAAGGCCTTGAACAGCCGCGATGGCGCAGTGGCCGCCTGGGCCCAGGCCGGGCCGTACCAGACGTAGGAGTTGGCCCGGCCGATGTTCTCCAGGCGGTTGTCGTAGTTGCGGTTGAGGTAGGTCAAAAGCTCCGGGCCGAACTTGGGGAAGGCTTCCAGCAGCGCGCCCTCGGCACCGTTGTCGGACATGAACAGGATCAGGGTGTTGTCCAGCTGGCCCTGCTGGCGCAGGTAGTCCACCACCCGGCCGATGTTCCAGTCCATGCGCTCGACCATCGCCGCATACACCTCCATGGCCCGTGCCGACACCTGGCGCTGTTCTTCGCTGAGGGCGTTCCATTCGGCGTTCAGGTTGATCAGCGGATGGGGCTCGACCTGCGGGTCCACCAGGCCCAGGGCCTGGAGTTTTTCCAGGCGTTCGCGGCGCAGCACTTCGGGGCCGGCGTCATAGCGGCCCCGGTACTTGGCGACGATTTCCTCCGGAGCCTGCAGCGGCCAATGGGGCGCCGAGAACGGCAGGTAGGCGAAGAACGGCCGGCTCTGGTCGCGCTCTTTCAGGTACTGCAAGAGCTTGTCGCCGAAGGCATCGGAGGAATAGAAATCCGCTGGCAGTTCATCGATGAAGCGGTCGTCCTCGATGTACAGCGCCGGCGTGGATTTGAGCAGCCCGGGGGTGTGCTCGTCGTAGGTCGGCTCGAAGCCGTAGTGGTTGGCCGCCCCCGGCAACAGCGAGAACGAGCGCTCGAAGCCCCGGGCATGGGGCGCGCGTTCGGCAGTCAGCCCCAGGTGCCATTTGCCGCTCATCAGGGTCTGGTAGCCGGCCTCGCGCAGCAGTTCCGGCAGGGCCACCACGCGGTCGTTGAGGTAACCCTCGTAGCCCGGCTTGCCGATCAGTTCGGGGGTCAGGGCTTCGGCCATGGTGCCGATCCCGGCAATGTGGTGGTCGGTGCCGGTGAGCAGCATGGAGCGGGTCGGCGAGCAGGTGGGGGCGGTATGGAAATCGGTCAGGCGCAGGCCACCTGCGGCCAGGGCGTCGAGGTTCGGCGTGGCGATCTCACCGCCGAAGGCGCCGAGGTCGGAGAAGCCCAGGTCGTCGGCCAGGATCACCAGGAAGTTGGGACGTTGCGGCATCGAGTCACTCCTGTTCAGCAAGCAATGAAGGTCAGGGGCAGGTCGCGGATCTGTACCGGCGAAGGCGCCTGGTAGAGCTCGTCGCGGGTCAGTTCGTGAAGCAGCTCCTCACGCAGTTGGTGGAAGTCGAAACTGCTGCGCTGGCGCGGGTGGGGCAGGGCCACCTCGACCACGCGCTTGATCCGCCCCGGGCGCGGTTCCATGACCACCACCCGGTCGGCGAGGAAGATCGCTTCCTCGACATCGTGGGTCACCAGCACCGTGGTGATCTTGGCCCGCTCGCGGATCGCCAGCAGTTCGTCCTGCATCTGTTGGCGGGTCAGGGCGTCGAGGGCGCCGAAGGGTTCGTCCAGCAGCAGGATCCGCGGGCTGGCTACCAGCCCCCGGGCAATGGCCACTCGTTGCGCCATGCCGCCGGACAGTTGGTGGGGATAGGCCCGGGTGAAATCCTTGAGGCCCACCAGTTCGATGAATTCGCCGACCCGCTGCTGGCGCTCGGCGGCGCTCAGGGGCTCGTTGACCAGGCCCAGGCCGATGTTCTCGGCCACCGTCAGCCAGGGGAACAGGCGGTGTTCCTGGAACACGATGCCGCGCTCGCCGCCGATGCCGCTGACGGCCTTGCCGTCGACCCGGATCTGGCCACGAAACTCGGTGTCCAGGCCGATCAGCAGGCGCAGCAGGGTGGACTTGCCGCAACCGCTGGAACCGACGATGGCGACGAACTCGCCTTCGGCGATGTCCAGGTTGAATTCGCGGATCGCCTCCACCTCGCCACCGGCGACGGCGAAGGTCTTGCCCACGTGAGTGAAACTGACCAGGGGTGCGTTCATGCGTGTCTCCAGCGGGTGGCGCGAAGTTCGAGTTGTTGCCCGATCAGGTTGAGCAGGGCCCCGGTAAGGCCCACCAGGAGCATGCCGGCCATGATCAGGTCCATGCGTAGCAGTTGCTGGGCGCTGATCATCTGGCTGCCGATGCCGCCGTTGGACGGCATGAAGTATTCCGCGCCGATGGTGCCCAGCCAGGCGTAGATCAGGCTGATGCGCAGGCCGGCGAAAATCCCCGGCGCGGCGCCGGGCAGCACCAGCCGGCGCAGCCGTTGCCAGAGGTTCAGGCGCAGTACCTGGGCGGCTTCCGCCAGTTGCGGCGAGAGCTGGGCGACGCTGCGCTGGGTGGCGATGAACAGCGGGAAGAATGCGGCCAGGGCGACGAACACCCACTTGGCCAGTTCCCCCAGGCCGAACCAGGCAGTGAGCAGCGGCACCCAGGCAAAGATGGCGATCTGGCGGATGGCGGCCAGGGTCGGGCCCAGCAGGCGTTCACTGAACCGCGACAGGCCCAGCAGCAGGCCAAAGGCAAAGCCCAGGCCGCCGCCCAGCAGCAGGCCGCCGAGGGTGCGGCCCAGGCTCAGGCCCATGCCCCCCAGCAGGCTGCCATCGAGCAGGCCGTTGCCGGTGGTGGCGAGTACCGCCAGGGGGCTGGGCAGGATGTTCGGGTCGACCCACTGCTGGTCGCTCGCCACTTGCCACAGGGCCAGCAGCGCCAGGGGCAGCAGCCAGGGTTGCAGGCGCTGCCAGCCCTGGTAGCGCGGGCCGCGACGGAGTTCGGCGGTGGCCGGGTGCGGCCAGTGCACCAGCCGGCGGTCGAGCCAGCCGATGCCGCGGTCCATGCACACCCCCAGCAGGCCGATCACCAGGATGCACACGAAGACGATGTCCAGCATGAACAGCTGGCGTGCCCAGACCATCAGGTAGCCGATGCCTTCGCTGGAGGCCAGCAGTTCCACTGCCAGCAGCGAGGTCCAGCCGGTGGCCAGCGCCAGGCGCACCCCGGCCATGAAGGCCGGCAGCGCAGCGGGCAGCACCAGGCGGCGCACCAGCAGCGCCGGCGGCAGGCGCAGCACCGCGGCGGCTTCCCGCAGCCGGGGCTGGGCATCGCGCACGCCCACCAGGGTGTGCAGGGTCACGGGCACCACCACCGCCTTGATCAGCACCACCAGCTTGAGCACTTCGCCGATGCCGAAAAACACCATGAACAACGGGATCCAGGCCAGGGTGGGGATCTGCGACAGGGCGCCGAAGGTGGGAAACACCAGGCGCTCCAGGCGTCGGCTGAAGCCCAGGGCACCCCCCAGCAGGGCGCCGGCGGCGATACCCGCCAGCAGGCCCCAGAACAGCCGTTGCAGGCTGATCGCCAGATGGCTCCACAGCTCGCCATGGGCCAGCTCCAGGGCACTGCTCCAGACCAGGGCCGGGGC
>NZ_VYKE01000213.1:0-6271 GCF_032424515.1 Pseudomonas sp. JV245A | reverse complement strand
CCAGCCGCAGTGAGAAAGAGCGCTTTGTGGTGGCCGACCGTGCCCTGGCCGACTACGACACCCTGTTCGCCGCCTGGGGCAAGGACCCTCAAGCCCAGGACGACCTGACCCGCTGGCGCATCGACCGCCTGGGCGCCCTCAAGTCCCGGGCGCGCACCGCAGAGGTGATCAGCGAATACGAGCAGCTCACCGCTGCCGGCGTGGCCATTCCCCCGTATGCCCTGCGCTGGGTGGCGGCTTCCTACCTCGACCAGCGCCAGCCGGAAATCGCCGCGGACCTGTATCGGCGTGTGTTTTCGGCACCGGACGGTGATGCCGACCACCGCCTGGAAGACACCACCGCGCTGTATTACGCGCTGCTGGAAAGTGAACGCCCGGAAGAGGCGCTGAAACTCGCCAATGACCTGGCCGACAGTGTGCCGCAGCGAATTCAGCTCACCGGGCAAACCGTGGGCGACCCCAATGACGACTGGGTCGATGCCCAACTGCTGGCGGCCCAGGCCGGTGCCGACGGCACGGCCGGGGCTGACCTGCCGGGCACCGAGCAGCGCCTGGAGACCCTGGCGGGGCAGGCCCCGGGGAACATCAGCGTACGCCTGGCCCAGGCCGATCTGTACCGGGTGCGCGACTGGCCCCGGCTTTCGGAAAGCCTGCTCAAGGAAACCGAGAGTGTGGCCCCGCGCGATGTCAGCCTGGAAGTGTCCCAGGGCCATACGGCCCAGGACCTGCAGGAATGGCGGCAACTGGATGCGCTGACCGACGACGTGGTGGAGCGCTTTCCGGAGAGCCGCCAGGTGCAGCGCCTGGCCCGCGAGCGCGAAGTGCACGACATGGCCGAACTGCGGGTCATGACCTATGGCGGCAAGAGTTACGGCGGTGGCAGCAATGGTGCCGGCGCGGTATCCGGCAGCCGTGATTTCGGCATCGAAAGCCGGCTTTACACGCCGCCGATCGCCGAGGACTGGCGCCTGTTCGGCGGCATCGGCTATGCCATGGGGGACTTCTCGGAAGGGATCGGCAATCACCGCTGGCAGGTCCTGGGGGTGGAGCGGCGCACCCGCGACATGACCCTGGAAGCGGAAGTCTCCAACCATTCCTATGGCTACGGCGACAAGACCGGTGCCCGGGTGTCGCTGGCGCGGGACATCGACGATCACTGGCAATACGGCGGCAGCCTCGACTACCTCTCTGCCAACACCCCGCTGCGGGCCCTCAACAGCGATATCAGCGCCAACGGCGGCAGCGCCTTCCTGCGTTGGCGGGCCAATGAAAGCCGCGAGTGGAAACTGTCCCTCAGCCCGTCGCACTTCAGCGACGGCAACAATAGGTTCGAGGCCCTGCTCACGGGCCGCGAAGGGGTCTACCGCTCGCCGAAAGTGCAGGTCGACCTCGGCCTGGAAGTGGGCGCCAGCCACAACACCCTGGAAGACACCCCTTACTACAACCCCGAGGCGGACCTCAGCGTCCTGCCCACCGTCACCGTCAACCACGTGCTCTATCACCGCTATCAGACCTCCTGGAGCCAACAGTTCCAGGCCGGCGCCGGTACCTACAGCGAACGCGGCTACTCCACTGGAGCGGTGGGGCTGCTCAGCTACGGCCAGCGCTACAGCTGGAACGACGTGTTCGACATCGGCGCAGTCCTGAGCGTGATCAACCGGCCTTACGACGGTGATCGGGAAACCGACCTGCGCCTGGCTGTCGACCTTACCTATCGTTTCTAGAGAAGAGTGTGACGATGCGCCTGATCAACCGTTGCATCCTCCTGCTGGGAGCCCTGGTTCTCAGCGCCTGTTCCCAGCCCGCCGCCGACTTTCTCGCCCCGGCGCAACGGCCGTTGCCCAACACCGAGGCGCCCTGGCCGAAGAACCACGTGCTGGGCATTGCCTACCACGACATCGAGGATCGCGACCCGGACCAACGGGTGGTGGCGGTGCGCACCGAGCGGATGATCGAGCAACTGGCCTGGTTGCGGGAAAACGGCTACCGGCCCGTGACCGTGGACCAGATCCTGGCGGCGCGCAACGGCGGCCCCGAACTGCCGGCCAAGGCCATCCTGCTGACCTTCGATGACGGCTATTCGAGCTTCTACACCCGGGTGCTGCCGGTGCTGCGCAGCTATCACTGGCCTGCGGTGCTGGCGCCGGTGGGCACCTGGATCGACACCCCGGCCGACCAGCCGGTGAACTTCGCCGGCGAGCTGCGGCCCCGCTCTCAGTTCCTGACCTGGGCGCAGGTCCGGGAAATCTCCCGTTCCGGGCTGGTGGAAATCGCCGCCCATACCGACCACAGCCACCTGGGCATTCTTGCCAACCCTCAGGGCAACCTGCAGCCGGCGGCGGCGACCCGCCGTTTTGACGCCGCCTCCGGGCGCTATGAAAGCGAGGCGGATTTCCAGGCGCGGATGCGCCAGGACGTGACCGCCATCTCGAACAAGATCCTGGCGGTGGCCGGCTATCGCCCGCGGATCTGGGTCTGGCCCTACGGCACGGCCGACGGCTCCACCCTGCAAGTGGTGGACAGCCAGGGCTTCAAGCTGGCCCTGACCCTGGACGACGGCCTGGACACACTCGACAACCTGATGAGCAGTCCGCGTTTCCTGGTGGTGTCGGACCCGGACGGCATGCACTTCTCCAACAGCATTGTCGGTGCCGAGACCGCCGCGCCCATGCGCGTGGTGCACGTGGACCTGGACAACGTCTACGACCCGGACCCCAAGCAGCAGGAGGTCAACCTCGGCAAGCTGGTGCAGCGCATGGCCGACCTGGGGGCCAACACCGTATTCCTCCAGGCCTTCGCCGACCCCAAGGGCGACGGCCTGGTGCAGTCGCTGTATTTCCCCAACCGGCACCTGCCGATGCGCGCCGACCTGTTCGACCGGGTCGCCTGGCAGTTGCGCACCCGGGCCCACGTCAAGGTCTATGCCTGGATGCCGGTGCTCAGCTTCGCCCTGGACGCCCGGCTGCCCCGGGTCACGCGCTGGGATCCGGCCACCGGCCAGAGCACCATCGATCCTAAGCAGTACCAGCGGCTGTCGCCCTTCGACCCCAATGTGCGCCGGCAGATCGGTGACCTTTACGAGGACGTGGCGCGCATGACGTCGGTGGACGGCATTCTGTTCCACGACGACGCCGTGCTCTCGGATTTCGAAGATGCCAGCCCCGGGGCCTTGCGCGCCTATGTGGCCCAGGGCCTGCCGGGTTCCATGGCCGCCCTGCGCGACGATCCGGCCACCCTGCAGCGCTGGACCCGCTTCAAGAGCCGCTACCTGATCGACTTCACCCATGAGCTGGCCGCCAAGGTCCGGGCGATTCGCGGGCCGCAGGTGCAGACCGCGCGCAACCTGTTCGCCGAGCCGATCATCAACCCGCAGAGTGAAACCTGGTTCGCCCAGAACCTCGATGATTTCCTGGTCAGCTACGACTGGACCGCGCCCATGGCCATGCCGCTGATGGAAGGCCAGAGCCAGCGGCATTCCGGGCCCTGGCTCGAAGCCCTGGTGGACCAGGTGCGCGCCCGCCCCGGTGCCTTGCAGCGCACGGTGTTCGAGCTGCAGGCCCGGGACTGGGCCCGCAAGCCCGCCAGCGACCTCTCCGCCCAGCAACTGGCGGACTGGATGGGCCGCCTCAAGCGCCAGGGCGCGACCAATTTCGGCTACTACCCGGACAACTTCCTCGAGAACTCACCGGACCTGAAGACTCTGCGGCCCGCGCTCTCCAACAAATGGAGCCCTTGAATCATGGTGGATCGTATCTTTGCGCTGGTGGTCCTGGCGCTCGTTCTCGGCGTGCCCCTGGGGCTGATCTTCGTGCTGACCGGCGAATTCCTCATGGACTTCGTCTTCTACTACCCCTTGTTCATGTCGGCGCTGTGGATCGCCGGCGGCCTGTATTACTGGATGCACTGGGAGCGCCACTGGCCGTGGAGCGACGACACCCTGCCGCCGCCCCTGGCCGGTGAGCCGCTGATCAGCATCCTCATTCCTTGCTACAACGAAGGCGACAACGTCGCCGACACCATTCATGCGGCCCTGGCCCAGCAGTACCCGAACATCGAAGTGATCGCCATCAACGATGGCTCCAAGGACAACACCGCCGAGGTGCTGGACCGCCTTGCCGCCCAGGACCCGCGCCTGCGGGTGTTGCACCTGGCGCAGAACCAGGGCAAGGCCGTGGCCCTGCGCATGGGCGCGGTGGCGGCACACAGCGAATACCTGGTGTGCATCGACGGCGATGCCCTGCTGGCGCCCAACACGGCGGCCTACCTGGTGGCGCCGATGCTGGACAACCCGCGCCTGGGCGCCGTGACCGGCAACCCGCGGATCCGCACCCGTTCGACCCTGGTGGGTCGGGTCCAGGTGGGCGAGTTCTCCTCGATCATCGGCCTGATCAAGCGCACCCAGCGGGTGTTCGGCAAAGTCTTCACCGTCTCCGGGGTGATCGTCGCCTTCCGTCGCACCGCCCTGCACCGGGTGGGCTACTGGAGCCCGGACATGATCACCGAAGACATCGACATCAGCTGGAAGCTGCAACTGGACCACTGGTACGTGTTCTTCGAGCCGCGGGCGCTGTGCTGGATCCTCATGCCGGAGACCCTGCGCGGCCTGTGGAAGCAACGCCTGCGCTGGGCCCAGGGCGGCGCCGAGGTGCTGTTCAAGAACATCCGCGGGATCTGGGAGTGGCGCCACCGCTACCTCTGGACCCTGCTGTTCGACTACTGCCTGTCCACCGGCTGGGCCTTCACCTTCCTGCTGTCGGTGATCTTCTGGGCCCTGGGCAAGTTCATCGTCATGCCCGAGGCCATCGCGGTGCACACCATCGTCCCGCCGGCCTTCACCGGGCTGGTGCTGGCGATGGTCTGCCTGACCCAGTTCGCGGTGAGTATCCTGATCGACCGCCGTTATGAAAAAGACCTGTGGAAAACCATGTTCTGGGTGGTCTGGTACCCGCTGGTGTTCTGGTTCATCAGCCTGTTCACCACCCTGGTGAGCTTTCCCCGGGTGCTGTTTGGCGAACACCAGAAACGCGCGCGCTGGGTCAGCCCGGACCGCGGCATCAAACCCATCGATGACGAAGAGGAGGTGCGCTGATGAAAATCATCCGAACCCGCCAGCGTCCGTTCATGGTGATCGTCGACGTTGTCCTCACCGTACTGGCCTGGGTAGGCCTGCTGTACTTGCTGGTTCGTGGGCTCATTCCGCTGCTGGACAGCCATGAAGGGCCGCGGATCGAAGCGGGCATGCTCGATGCCCTGACCACCCTGCAGTTCTATGCCTGGGTGGCGGTACTCAATGCGGTGCTGCTGATTTCCTGGGCCCGCTACCGCCAGCGTCGCAACAAGAGCTACCCGCCCCGGCTGCCGGCACCCGTGGTGGACGACAAGCGCCTGAGCGAAACCTTCAAGCTCAACGACGCGACCTTCGCCCAGATGCGCCAGCCCGGCACCATGATCGTGCACAACGACGAGGAAGGCGGTATCAGCCACGTCACCACGCAGTTCTATCGCATTCTTCCCGAAGACCAGCAGCACCCGCCGCTGAGGGTGGAACCGCCACCGCGGGTGATCCATCTGCGTTCGGAAGGGGATGAAGGCAAGAAGACAGGAGAAGATTGATTGCCCAGGGGGGATGAGCCCTGGGGGGGGGACGGCTCTTCTGAATTTGCAGAGGGAATTGTCTGATTCTATTTTCAGTAAATAAATCAATGGGTTATTGATTTATTTGGGGTTTCTGCATGGGTTTGTCGCTACGGATGTGGTTGTGGGTGAGTTGTTCTTTATCGTAGCGAGAGAGTGAGAACCAGGGTTATTGCGTACGGGCGTTGGCTCTTGTAAGTGTGCAATATCCTGTTGTTGCTAAAACTTTTTAAAGCTCTATAGCCTTGATTTAAAAGACTTTAAGGTAATTTTTACTTTAAGTATTTCAAAATTTAAAATGGGCGGCTCCATGATGGAGCTGCATGTTTTTTATCTCGTAAAATTGTTTGAAAGTTCGATTTGATTGTTGTTGGCGATTCTTCGGCAGTCATTTGACGATGCAGTAATAGCTTATTAGCGTCACGCCCTTCGTAGCTCTTGTCGTCACGCTTTCGAAGGATCGGATATGTCTCTCTCCACGCTCGGGATGAGGTTGTGCTGTGCCTTGGCCCGCAAACCTTCCGCCACCCTGCAAGCGCGGGATTCGTTCTGGGGGCTGTCCAAACGCAGCCTGGCGTTCGTCCTGGCCAACATGATGTTCTGGCAGCCCGTTGTGGCGATGGCCGATGGCATCGTG
>NZ_VYKE01000212.1:0-6304 GCF_032424515.1 Pseudomonas sp. JV245A | reverse complement strand
CCCGGCCGCGGTCCAGGGCCTGCTGGTCGCGCTCGATCATGGTGACCTGCAGGCCGGCGTCGAGGGCCGAGACAGCGATGCCGGCGCCCATGGTGCCGCCGCCGACCACGGCCACCTGTTCGATGGGGCGAGGCTGGGCGATGCGGGTTTCCGGGGCCTTGAGCACTTCGCGCTCGGCGAAAAAGGCGTGTACCAGCCCGGCACGCTGCGGGCTGTCGAGGCATTCCTGGAACAGCCGGCGTTCTTGCTCCAGGCCTTGATCGAAGGGCCGGTCAAGGGCCGCCTCGACCGCACGAATGATGTTCTGCGGCGACAGCAGGCCCTTGGCCTTGTGCGTGAGCTGTTCGCGGGCGGCGTTGATCTGTTCGCGTTGCAGATGCTGATCGCCCAGGGCCCGGGCGTCCCGGGTGCGCCGCACGCCAGCATGGCTGTCCACCAGCTCGCGGGCATAGGCCAGGCCGGCAGCCAGGGCATCCTTACCCTCCGCCAGGCGGTCCACCACCCCCAGGTCGAGGGCCTCCCGGGCATTCAGGTGACGGCCGCTGAGCATCAGTTCCAGGGCCGCCCGGGCACCGATCAGGCGTGGCAGGCGCTGAGTGCCACCGGCCCCGGGCAGCAGGCCGAGCAGCACTTCCGGCAGGCCGAGGCGGGCGCTGCCCAGGGCCAGGCGGTAGTGGGCCGCCAGGGCCACTTCCAGGCCGCCTCCCAGTGCCACGCCCTGGATGGCCGCCACCACCGGTTTGGCGCTGTCCTCGATGCGCTTGACCACCGCTGGCAATGCCGGGGCCTGGGGCGCCTGGCCGAATTCGCGAATATCGGCGCCGCCACAGAAGTGGCGCCCGGCGCCGACCAGCAGGATGGCGGCCACCGTCGGATCGTCGGCGGCGCTGTCCATGGCGGCCAGCAGCCCGCGCCTGACTTCCACGCCAAGGGCGTTCACCGGCGGGTTGTCGAGGGTCAGGACCAGGATGTTGTCGTGCAGGGCGGATGCCACAGAGGGCTGGGCGGTGTCGCGACTCATTGCAGCAGTCTCCCGAGGAAAGGGCAGCGTGAGGCCGATGGTTGCCCAGGGGCTCCGGGCGCTGAACGGAAATCAGGATTGGATTCCGCTGTTTGAATCGGCTGGTGAAAATAATCCTGTCATCAATAAATTAGTGGGTCAATACGGAATAGTGTTTCGCGGTGCGGAATAAAAAGATTCTTTTTACTTGATTTAAGCCCTTGATTGCTTCAGAGACGTGAGGATGAATATTTGACATATTTGATTTGTGATCACATATTGCTGCCCACAAGAATCACAACACAGGTGTCACCCCCATGTCCGAAGGTCCTATCCCCCTGCCTACCTTGCGTCAGGTTTCTCGCGATACCTTGCAGGAACAGGTGTATCGACAGATTCGCGAAGCCTTGATGAGTGGCCGATTCCAGCCCGGCCAGAAACTGACCATTCGTGGCCTGGCCGAAGCCCTGGGTTCCAGCCCGATGCCGGTGCGCGAAGCCCTGCAGCGCTTGAGTGCGGAAAATGCCTTCGAGGTCACGGAAACCTCCCGCCTGCGGGTACGCATGATGACGGTGGAGCGCCTGCGGGAAATCCGTGATGCACGGGTGGCCCTGGAGGGGCTGCTGGCGGAAAAGGCCGTGCAGCATCTGCACAAGGCCGATATGCAGGAGATCGCCGATCTCTGCCGGCAGATGCAGAAGGCCGCCGACGAGGTGGATGTCTCCCGCTACCTGTGGACCAACTTCGCTTTCCACCGGCGCATCTATGCAGTGGCCCGGGCCGAACTGACCATGGCCGCCGTGGAGAACTTCTGGCTGCACATGGGCCCCTGCTTCGCCCTGGTGGCGCCGGACAAGGCCCACCTGCAACGTTCCATGGAAGCCCACAACCGAATCGTCGAGGCCCTGGTCGCCGGCGATGGCCCGGCGGCGCGAGCAGCGGTCACCGACGACATCATGCAGGCGGCGGATTCCCTGGGCCGCCTGCTGGCCAAGAGCGACGGCGCAGCACAGCGCAAAGGAGGCCGGGCATGAGCATCCTTCAGCGTTTGCAGCCTTATCCGGGCTTGCGGGTGATGATTTCCGGTGGCGCGGCGGGCATCGGTGAAGTGCTGGCCGCTGCCTACCTTGAAGCCGGCGCCCAGGTGCATGTGTGCGATGTCAGTGAAGCGGCCCTGGCGGCCTTTCGCGATCGCTACCCCGAGGCCCTGGCAACCCGTACCGATGTCGCCGACCCGGCGCAGATCGAAGCCTTGTTCAAGCTTCAGGTGCAGCACTTCGGTGGCCTCGATGTGCTGGTCAACAACGCCGGCATTGCCGGGCCGACCGCGGGCATCGATGCCGTCAGCGATGCCGACTGGCAGCGCACCATCGATATCAACCTGACCGCGCAATACCGCTTCGCCCACCACGCGGTGCCCCTGCTCAAGGCATCGGACAAGGCCCACCTGCTGCACATCGCCTCCGTGGCCGGGCGCCTGGGCTACGCCTGGCGCACGCCCTATGCCGCTACCAAATGGGCGATTGTCGGGTTGATGAAGTCTTTGGCGGCGGAGCTGGGTGCCAGCGATATCCGGGTCAACGCGCTGTTGCCGGGGATAGTCGAGGGGCCGCGGATGGAGGCGGTGATCCAGGCCCGGGCCGAACAGACCGGGGTACCGGTGGCGCAGATGCGCGAGCAGTACCTGGAGAAGATCTCTCTCAAGCGCATGGTCAGTGCCGAAGACGTGGCGGCCATGGCGCTGTTCCTCTGTTCGCCGGCGGCATGCAACGTCACCGGCCAGGCGATCAGCGTCGACGGCAACGTCGAATACCTCTAGCTCCCGCCGGCTGGCCGCGCCGGCGAGGACCGCCGGCGCTGAAACCTGTAGCGACACCCTGGGATTTTTTTCATCAAGAATAAAAGTCGGAGTACCGTCATGCCTGGAAAAACACCCGTCATCATCACTTGCGCCGTTACCGGTGCCATTCATACCCCGTCCATGTCGCCCCACCTGCCGGTCACGGCCGGGGAGATCGCCGCCGAGGCCATCGCCGCCGCGGAGGCCGGGGCGGCCATCGTCCACCTGCACGCCCGGGACCCGGAGGACGGCCGGCCGAGCCAGGACCCCGAGCTGTTCCGGCGCTTCCTGCCGCAGATCAAGGCCGCCTGCGACGTGGTGATCAACCTCACCACCGGCGGCGCGCCGACCATGGGTGTCGAGGAGCGCCTGCAACCGGTGCTGGAGTTCAAGCCGGAACTGGCCTCGCTGAACATGGGCTCGATGAACTTCGGCCTGTACGAAATGCTCAACCGCTTCACCGAGTTCAAGCACGACTGGGAGCGGCCGTACCTGGAGGAAAGCGACGACCGGATTTTCCGCAATACCTTCCGCGATATCGCCCATATCCTCAGTGCCTGTGCCGAGAACCGCACGCGCTTCGAGATCGAGTGCTACGACATCGGCCACCTCTACACCGCTGCGCATTTCCTGGAGCGCGGACTGCTCAAGGCGCCGCTGTTCATCCAGTCGGTGTTCGGCCTGCGGGGCGGTATCGGCGGCCACCCCGAGGACCTGGCACACATGCGCCGCACCGCTGACCGGCTGTTCGGCGATGCCTATCACTGGTCGATCCTCGGCGCCGGGCGCAACCAGATTCCCCTGGCGACCATGGGCCTGGCCATGGGCAGCCATGCCCGGGTCGGCCTGGAGGACTCGCTGTGGGACGGCCCCGGCAAGCTGGCGGCGAGCAACGCCGACCAGGTACGACGCATCCGCAGCGTCATCGAGGCCCTGGGCGGCCGGGTGGCGACGGCGGACGAAGCCCGCACCCTGCTCGGGCTCAAGGGGCGCGACCAGGTCGCCTTCTAAGCCCCGCAGGCCCGCTGCCGGCGCCTTCCGGGCGCTGGCGATCCCGCATAACAATTACAAAGGGATATGCCCATGAACACTGCAACCGCCGCGCCGCCCCGGGACCCGCAACAACTGACCCGGCTGATGTTCCTCAAGCTGATGCCGCTGCTGATCGCGGCCTATGTCCTGAGTTTTCTCGACCGCACCAATATCGCCCTGGCCAAGCATCAGCTGGATGTGGACCTGGGGATTTCCGCCGCGGCCTACGGGCTGGGGGCCGGACTGTTCTTCCTCACCTATGCGCTGTCCGAAGTGCCGAGCAACCTGATCATGCACAAGGTCGGCGCGCGCTTCTGGATCGCCCGGATCATGGTGACCTGGGGGCTGATCTCCGCTGCCATGGCTTTCGTCCAGGGCGAGACCTCCTTCTATGTGCTGCGCCTGCTGCTGGGGATCGCCGAGGCCGGGCTGTTTCCCGGGGTCATGCTGTACCTGACCTACTGGTTCGACCGCCAGCAGCGGGCCCGGGCCACCGGCTATTTCCTGCTGGGGGTGTGCCTGGCCAATATCATTGGCGGCCCGCTGGGCGCGGCGCTGATGAAGATGGACGGCCTTTTGGGCTGGCACGGCTGGCAGTGGATGTTCCTGCTCGAAGGCCTGCCGGCGGTGTTCTTCGCCTGGGTAGTATGGCGACGCCTGCCGGACCGCCCGAGCCGTGCTCCCTGGCTGAGCGCCGAGGAAGCGGCGGCCATCGAACAGCGCCTGGCCCGGGAAGCCAACGAGGGCGCGGGGCAGGGCGGGCACTCGTTCCGGCAATGCTTCACGCCACAGATCCTGCTGGCGATCTTTGTCTACTTCTGCCATCAGATCACCATCTACACCGTGATCTTTTTCCTCCCCAGCATCATCGGCAAGTACGGCAACCTGAGCATCATGAGCGTTGGCCTTTTGACCTCGCTGCCCTGGATCGCCGCGGCCGTCGGGGCTATCGCCTTGCCCCGGCTGGCCAACAGCCCGCAACGCTCGCGGCGCCTGCTGGTCTGTGGCTTGCTGGTGATGGCGGCGGGGCTGTCGATCGCGGCGTTTTCCGGGCCGGTATTCAGCCTGCTGGGGTTCTGCGTGGCGGCGCTGATGTTCTTCGTGGTGCAGTCGATCATCTTCCTGTACCCGGCTTCACGGCTCAAAGGCGCGGCGTTGGCGGGTGGCCTGGGCTTCGTCAATTCCTGCGGGCTGCTGGGCGGTTTTGTCGGCCCTTCGGTGATGGGCGCGATCGAGATGAGCACCGGCAATGCCATGAATGGCCTCAAGGTGATTGCCCTGGTGCTGCTGGTGGCGGCATTGGCGGCCCTGCGTTTGCGCCAGGGCCAGGAGGACCGCAGTGAGCAAAGGGCGAGTGGGCTGGCGAGAAACTCCGCCTGAGGTCTGCCCGGGGGCGGCGTCGCTTGGCAGATCTTGCCTGGACGCCAGCCCTCCGGCCTTTCTACACTGCTCCCCGTCTGGGGACCGGGGGCAACATCAATGAATCGCAATGAACTGCGCAAGGCCGATATCAACCTGATGGTGGTGTTCGAGGCGCTGATGCTCGAGCGCAATGTCACCCGGGTGGCGGAGAAGCTGTTCCTCGGCCAGCCCACCATCAGTTCCGCGCTCAACCGCCTGCGGGCGATGTTCAACGACCCGCTGTTCATTCGCGTCGGCCATCGCATGGAGCCCACGGCCCGTGCCGAGCAGATCATCCAGCACCTGTCGCCGGCCCTGGACGCACTGTCCTCGGCCCTGAGCCTGACCCACGATTTCGATCCCGCCAGCAGCAACATGACCTTTCGCATCGGCCTGTCCGACGACGTCGAGTTCGGCCTGCTGCCCCCCCTGCTGCGGGCCCTGCGCCAGGAAGCGCCGCAAGTGGTGGTCGTGGTGCAGCATGTGGACTACTGGCGGATTCCCGACCTGCTGGCGTCCGGCGATATCACCGTGGGCATCAGCCAGACCCGCGGCCTGCCGGCCAACGCCAAGCGCAAGCTGCTGCGGCATATCCAGCCCAGCGTGCTGCGGGCCGATGCCAGCGACACACCGCTGACCCTCGACGAGTACTGCGCGCGGCCCCATGTGCTGGTGTCCCACACCGCCAATGTCGCCGGCTTCGCCGATGAGTGGCTGGCGGAGATCGGCCGCACCCGCCAGGTCGTGTTGTCGGTGCCCCAGTACAGCTCGCTGCCGGCCCTGCTCGCCGGCACCAAGCTGATCGCCAGCCTGCCCGACTATGCCGCCGCCGCCATGGCCGCCTCGGGGCAGCTGTACTGCGAGCCGTTTCCGTTCAAGACCCCGACCCTGGACCTGTCCATGGTCTGGCTCAGCCATGTGGACACCGACCCCGCCGAACGCTGGCTGCGCTCGCGGCTGGAAGCCTTCATGAGCGAGCGGGCGCCCCTCGCGAGCTAATCGCGCCTGGTAGCCGCTGCCGCAGGCTGCGA
>NZ_VYKE01000211.1:0-6404 GCF_032424515.1 Pseudomonas sp. JV245A | reverse complement strand
CCAGGGCCGGGCCGACCCACATCCGCCGGTAGAGCTCCAGCAGGCTGTCATCGGGGCCGCGTTCGGCTTCCCGGGACGGTTGCCATTGCAGGCGATACTCCTTGCTGATGCTCATGCGCCATAGCGCGCGGCCCAGGGCACCCAGGCTGTAGGCCACCTCATGGGGCAGCCAGGCCAGGGGCAGCAGCGCCCGGGACAGGTGCTGGCCGGCTGTGCCCAAGGCGGCCACCAGATGTTGTTGCAGGGGCACATCCGGGGTCTTTTCCAGCAGCTCGCGAAAGGCCGCCGACAGTGGCAGCACCAGCAGCAGAATCAGCACCGCCAGGGTCCAGGCCACGGGGTGGGTGGCCCCCAGCCAGCCCCACAGCAGCATGCCCAGCAGGGCCATGGGCTCCAGGCTGCGGCGCAGGTTGTCGAGGATCTTCCAGCGCGCCAGGGGGCTCAGGCGATTGCTTTCCAGGCCTCCACCGGCCTTGGGCGACCAGGGCAGGAGCCACGGCAGCAGTTGCCAGTCACCGCGGATCCAGCGCTGGCGGCGCTTGACGTCGGCGCTGTAGCGGGCCGGGTATTCCTCGAACAGCTGCACATCGCTGAGCAGCCCGGAGCGGGCGTAGCAGCCCTCGATCAGGTCATGGCTGAGGATCCGGTTGTCGGCGAAGCGCCCGCCCAGGGTCTGCTCGAAGGTGTCTACGGCATAGATGCCCTTGCCGACGAAGGAGCCTTCCTGGAACAGGTCCTGATAGACGTCCGATACGGCGCGGGTATAGGGGTCGATCCCGGCGTCGCTGGCGAACAGCCGGGCATAGGCCGAACGGGCGGTGCTCGACAGGCTGATGCCGACCCGCGGCTGGAGAATCCCGTAGCCGCTGACGATGCGCCCGCTCAACGGGTCGGCCAGGGGCCGGTTCAGGGGATGGTCCATGGCCCCCACGCATTGCTGGGCCACGTCCCGGGGCAACTGGGTGTCGCTGTCCAGGGTGATCACGTAGGTGATTTCAGGCAGTGCCTGGATATCGCCGACGATCAGCGAAAAACGCTCCCGACCCCGGCCGCGCAGCAGGGCATTGAGGTCTTCGAGCTTGCCGCGCTTGCGTTCGTGGCCCATCCAGCAATGTTCCGCCGGGTTCCACAGGCGTGGCCGGTGCAGCAGGTAGAAGCGCTCCACGGCTTCTTCGGGGTACTTCAGGTTCAGCGCCTCGATCCGTTGCCGGGCCAGCATCAGCAGGCCGGCATCGGCGTCCAGGGTTTCGCTGGGGGCGTCGAGAAAGTCGCTGAGCAGGGCGAAATACAGCTGGGCGTCGCGGTTGGCCAGGAAGCGCACCTCCAGCCCTTCCACCAGCTCCTCGACATCCGCCGTGCAGCCGATCAGGCAGGGCACTGCCACCAGGGTCCGGGCTCGGGGAGCAATGCCTTCGCTGTAGTCCAGGCGCGGCAGGATGCCGGGGGCCACGGTCAGGGTCACCAGGCCGTTGATCAGGCCGATGGCCAGCCGGCTGGCGAGCAGCAGCGCCGGCACCGCCAACAGCCCCAGCCAGTAGTGGCCGGAAGTCGCTTCCTGATACAGGGCACTGAGGAAGGGCCAGGCGAACAGGGCCGAGAGCAGGATCACCGGCACCAGGAAAAAGCCCAGGGGCGCCTGGGTCAGCAGGCGGCGGCCACGTTCAGCCAGGGGGACTCGGGCGCCGATCTGCTGTTCCAGGGTGCGCCGGCCAGCGCCGATCAGGTAGTGACCGACGTGGCCGGCCACGGCTTCCGGCGCCTCGGCGCGGTACTGGGCGCGGGCCAGCTCGATGCACTGGCGGGCCACCTGTTCTTCACTGTGGCGGCAGTGCCGGGCCAGGCGTTCGAGCACATGGCGGTAATGGTCGCGGGTGGCGAAATCCATGCGTCGGTAGACCCCCGCGGGGTCCTGTTCCAGTACCTGTTCGACCCGGCTCATCAGCTCGACGAACTCGCGCCAGTTGCTGGCCGAGAGCAGGCGCAAGCTGGAGATGCTGTTGCTGATGGAGACCTGGTCGGCGGCCTGCTGCTGGGCGTCGAGCTGCACCAGGCGCTCGATGTTCAGCCCGGTTTCCCCCAGCAGTTGCTCGATCCAGGCCAGGGGCAGCACCAGGGCCGCGTTCTGTCCTTGCAGGCGACGCGCCAGCTCGGCGACGAAGGCGGCGGTCATGGGCGGTGCCGAGCGGGCCATGTCGGCCACCGCCAGCACCACGCTCTTGGCGTCCTGCTCGGCGGTTTCCATCAGGCGGTCGGCCCAGTCGTTGGCCAGGTTGCGTTCGCTCCAGTTGGCCATGACCCGGAAGGCCACCCGGCGCAGGTTCTCGATCAGGGCCAGGCGCAGCATGATGGGGATTGCCCATAGCTCGCCGAGCATCAGCGGGGTGACGCTCTGGTAGCTGTCGACGAAGCGCCCCAGGCTGTCGGTGTCGACCCGGCCGTCGCCGTGGGAAATGGTTTCCAGGGCGATGTCATAGACCCGCGGCAGGCCCGCCGACTGGCCGTTGGCCAGGCGCGGCAACTGCCGGCTGTAGCCCCGGGGCAGGTGGGTGCGGGTGATGCGGATCTGTTCTTCCAGCAGGTAGTAGTTGTCCAGCAGCCATTCCGCGGCGGGGGTGGCCCGGGGGGAGGCGTGGGTGGCGGCGGTCAGGCTCTTGCAGCAACTGGCCAGGGCGCTGGCGTTGTCCGCCAGGCGGGCCAGCAGCCAGTCCGGGGTGCGGCTCGGGCTCAGGCGATGCTGTTGCGCCAGCAGGGTGCCGTGGCGGGCCATCTGTTCAGTGCTGAACAGCTCCGAGCGCAGCGGCGCCTGGTATTCGACGCTGTTGCGCGAGGCCTTCCATTGGCCGTATCGGGCGGCGGGCAGCCGCCAGAACCTCAGGAATGCGTGGGTCCAATGACTGTCCATGTTTTCCTTGGCATAACAGAGCCGTCCCTCGGCACGGGGTGCGAGGGAGGGCCGGGAGCGGGGCGTGCGGTCAAATCGAGGCACCGTCGCGACGAGCGTGTCAGGCAAAAATCTGCAACCTTGAGGTTGCCGGGCAGAGGCGAGGGTTGTCTGTGCGCTGGGGCACATAGCCTGGCGATAAGGATGAAGGGTGACGCTGCTTGTAACCGCTGCCGAGCTTGCGAGGCTGCGACAAGGGCCGCAGGACCTTCAGCACTCTCAAGAGCGGCGCCTGCTTCGCAGTCGTTCGCAGCCTGCGGCGGCTACAGGGACCGTATGGGCTGGGAGCTGCTTTGAAGGTGAGGCGATGCGCCTTCTTTTTAGTTCTGGTCCGACACTGCACTCTTCGGGAGTCGGCTATAAAGCTCGCCACAACCTCACCGCTGGCAGGCCCATGAGTCTCGCTTGCCCTGCATGGGTGATTTTCCGCCGCTTTTTTCACTGTTAATCTTGCCGCCATGACCCATGCCTCCCCCCATCGCCCCCACATTGCCTGGACGCTGTATTTCTGCGTGCTGTTCAACGTGTTCGTCTGTGGCCTGGGCCACGGGCAGATGGCCGGGCTGGAGCTCAATGGCGTCGGCGGGCAATTCTGTTCCGCCATGGGCAACCCGGGCCCGGCCCTGGACGGCGACTTCAGCGATCAGGCCGCCGCCGGTGGATTGAGCACGTTCATGTGCCCATTGTGCTCGGCCGTGAGCCTGGGCATCGCGCTGCTGTTTTGCCTGGGCTGGATGCTGCGCCGCCAACGCCCGCCACGGCTGGGGGGCGAGCAGCGCAGCAAGGCACCGCCGCGCTCTTGCTGGCCTGCGCTCAATCCCCGGGCACCTCCTCTGGGCTGACTCGCTCCGGCGACCGTCATCGGCGGTCGCGCTTTCTCGTCCTCCGGCACTAGCTGCACGGTCGCTCCGGCGACTGCTGCCGGACGCTGTTCGATGATTTTTTTTCGAGTCCGAGTCCATGAAACACCTCAATCGCTCCCCCCACTGCGCGGCGCTGTGCTGCGCCCTGTCGTTCAATGCCCTGGCCGACTCCCCGCTGGAGTTGCCGCAGATGCGCATCAGCACCGACGAAGAACGCAAGGTCGGCCTGCAACTCGATACCCAGGGCAGCACCGGTTCGCGCCTGGGCCTGACGCCCCGGGAAACCCCGGCTTCGATCAGTGTGGTCAACCGCCAGCAGATCGAGCAGCGCGGCGCCGCCAATACCCAGGACATCCTGGCCAGCGTGCCGGGGATGAACGCGGCCTCGTCCCCCGGGGTGCCGGGCTTCGTGTCCTATCGCGGCTTCTCAGGGGCGCAGATCACCCAATTGTTCAATGGCATCAGCGTGCAGTACGACTCCATCGCCGCGCGCCCGGTGGACAGCTGGATCTACGACCGGGTCGAGGCCGTCGGCGGGCCGTCGAGCTTTCTCTACGGCGCCGGCGCGGTGGGCGGTTCGATCAACTACATCACCAAGCTGCCGTCGCGCACCGAGTCGTTCAATGAAGGGCGGGTCAGCTATGGCTCCTACGACAGCACTGAAACCTCCTTCGGCTTCAACCACGCGCTGAACGAGGGGGCCGGCCCGCGGCATTACGCGCGCCTGGACCTCAGCCACACCACCAGCAACGGTTATGTCGACCGTGAACAGCGCGACGCCTGGACCACGGCCTTCTCCCTGCTGACGGACTTCAACGACCAGCTGTCCCACACCCTGGCCTACGAGTACCAGGACGAGCGCGTCGACAGCCCCTACTGGGGCACCCCGGCGCTGAACCCGTTGGGGGGCAAGATGGAGGTGGACAAGAGCCGGCGCTTCGAGAACTACAACGTCCGTGATGGCCGTTACGAACAGCGGGTGCAGTGGTTGCGCTCGATCATCGACTATCAGGTCGATGACCGTACTTCGCTGCGCAACACCCTGTACCACTACAACGCCGACCGCGAATACCGCAACCTGGAGACCTACGCCTACAACAGCGACAACAGCCAGGTGGTGCGTTCCGGCATCCTGCTCCAGCGCCACGCCCAGGAGCTCAACGGCAACCGCTTCGAGCTGCTGCATCACAACACGCTGTTCGGCCTGGACAGCCAATGGTCGGCGGGCATCGACTACAGCCACAACGTGATGAGCAACTTCCCGCGCTCGGTGTCGGGCTCACTGCCCGGCGTTGATCCGGGCGATTTCGACCCGGGAAGCTTCTGGGACTTGCCCGGCATGCAGCGCGGCTTCGACAAGAACCGCCGCAACCAGGTGGACACCTGGGCCCTGTTCCTGGAAAACCGCCTGCAACTGAGCGAGCGCCTGTCCCTGCTCAGCGGCCTGCGCCACGACCAGATCGACCTGCAGGTGACCAACTACCGCGCCGTCACCGAGGCCAACCCGGCGTTCTTCCAGCGTAAATACCGCCCGACCACCGGGCGCCTGGGGCTGGTCTATGAGCTGACCCCGGCGGCCAACGTGTACGTGCAATACAGCACCGCCGCCGACCCGCCGGCGGGCATCCTGACCACCGCCAGCTATGGCCAGGTGCGCGACTTCGACCTGAGCACCGGCAACCAGTGGGAGGTCGGCAGCAAGTTCGATTTCCTCGACGGCCGCGGCTCGGCGACCCTGGCCGCCTACCGCATCGAGCGCAAGAACCTGTCCACCGCCGACCCGAGCAACCCCGGCAGCAGCCAACCGGTGGGGCAGCAGTCTTCCCGGGGCGTGGAACTGGCGGCATCGCTGCGGGTGACGCCCAGGCTGCTGGCCGAAGGCAACTTCGCCTACGTCGATGCCCAATACGACGAGTTCTATGAAAACGTCGGCGGGCGCCCGGTATCGCGCAAGGGCAACAGGCCTACCAACACTCCGGACAAGGTCGGCAACCTGTGGCTGACCTATGACCTGGCGCCGTCCTGGCAGGTGGGCAGCGACGCCCGCTACGTGTCTTCGATGTACGCCAATGCGGCCAACAGCCGCTACGCGCCGGCCTACACGATCTTCGGTGCCTTTGTCGGCTATCAGGTGAACGCCGATACGCGGATCACCGGGCGGGTGCGCAACCTCACCGATCAGGTCTACGCCCGCACCACCGCGCCGAGCCAGCTGTACCTGGGGGCGCCGCGGACCTTCGAACTGGCGCTGCAAACGCGCTTTTAACCTGAGCCAGCGGGGCGCCCGGTGGCGCCCCGCGCATCTGCGAGTTGCCCGTGATGAAGCGTTACCTGTACCTCTGGCACCGTTGGCTGGGCATCGTTGCCTGCCTGTTCATGGCCCTGTGGTTTATCTCCGGGGTGGTGATGCTGTATGTCGGCTACCCCAAGCTGACCCCGGCCGAGCACCTGGCCCACCTGCCGGTGCTGCAACTGGAGCCGGCCCCAGCCGACCTGGGGCAGGTGCTGCACGCCGCCGATCCGCACCAGCCGCCCACCCGCATCCGCCTGACCACGGTGGCGGGGCAGCCGCGCTACATCCTGGAATACCCCGGGCCGCG
>NZ_VYKE01000210.1:0-6519 GCF_032424515.1 Pseudomonas sp. JV245A | reverse complement strand
GTCGCCGCGCCAGGCCCTGGCGGAAGTGCTGTCCATGCTGGTCAGCAACGGCCTGCTGTTCGGCCTGCTGGCCTGGAGCGGCCACCCCTGGCTGTACCTGGGGTTGTGGCTGTTGCCGGCGATTACCCTGCTGCCCTTGCTGGGCCGGGTGCGAGCCATCATGGAGCATGCCGGCCTGCCGGTTGCCGCCGACCAGAGCCGCAACGCCCGCAGCATCGTACGGCCCAGCGTGCAGACCTTCCTGTTCGGCCCCCACGCCATCCACTACCACATCGAGCATCACCTCTATGTGCGTGTGCCGTTCTACCACCTGGGCGGCCTGCACCGGCAACTGGCCACGGCGCAGTTGCTGCCCGAGGGCAACCTCTACCAGGGGTATGGCGGGGTACTGCGAGATGTCAGCGACCCCGACTGGAGGTCATCGGCGCGCTGAGGCGTGGAGGGAGGGGAGAACGGGCCCGCCATGGGTGGCGGGCCCGTGAGGGCGGTCAGAGCTTGGGCAACTGGCCGATGCGGCCGACCATCTCGGTGACGATCTGCAGGTCCAGGAGGAACTGCTCCACGGTCTTGAACTCGTTGTCGGTGTGGCCGGTGTACTTGACCTCGGGCCGCGCCAGGCCGAACTGCACGCCGTTGGGCAACTCGTGCACCGAGGTGGCGCCGGCGGAGGTGCCGAACTTGTGCGCCATGCCCAGGTTCTCGCTGGCCACCGCCAGCAGTGCCTTGACCCATTCACCCTCGGGGTTGCGGTACATAGGTTCGGCGATCTTGGTGTCGATGTTCACCGTTACCTGGGTCTTCTTGCTCCAGGCCGCCAGCTTGTCGGTGATTTCGCCCTTCAGCACTTGCGGGGTCTTGCCCTTGGGTACCCGCAGGTTGACCGCCAGCTTGAAGGTCTTGTCATCCACGCTGACCTGGGTCAGGGAGGTGGTCAGCGGCCCCATGAAGTCGTCGGAGAAGCCGATGCCCAGCTTGTTGCCCAGGTAGTCCAGGCCCCAGTTGTCGGCGGCGTAGCGGGCACCATCGGTGAAGGCGTTGTGCTTGAAGGCGATCTTGCCATCCTGGCTGTTGATGAAGTCCAGCATCCGCGCCACCGGGTTGACCCCGGACTCGGGCTCGGAGGAGTGGGCCGAGACGCCGGTGACCGTCAGTTGCACATCCTTGCCCACCACCTTGGCCGCGACCTGGAAGTTGCCGCCGTGCTGCTTGGCATATTCGGCGCCGGCCTTTTGCAGGCTGGCGGCCAGTTCCGCGGGCTGCTCGGTGACCAGGGTGGCTACCGAGGTCGAGGGGATCTGGTTGGTGGCCAGGCCACCGGTGAGGTGGGTGATCTCCGCCCCTTTGCCCTCGGCGGCGCGCCGGGCGAAGCTGGCCATCACCGTGCCGTAGCCTTTCTCGGCGATCACCACCGGGTAGCCGCCGTCCAGCGCCAGGTTGTAGTTGGGCGTCGGGTTGTGTTCGAAGTAGTAGGGAATGGCATCGCCGCTGGTTTCCTCGGTGGTGTCCACCAGCAGCTTGAAGTTGCGCGCCAGGGGCAGCTTCTCTTCCTTGATGATCTTCATCGCGTAGAGCGCTACCACGATGCCGTTCTTGTCGTCCTCGGTGCCGCGGCCGTACATGCGGTCGCCGATCAGGGTGACCTTGAATGGGTCGAGGCGGGTGCCGTCTTCGAGCACCCAGTTTTCCGGGGTCACCGGCACCACGTCGGCGTGGGCGTGGATGCCGACGACTTCATCGCCGCTGCCTTCCAGGGAGATCTCGTAGACCCGGTTGTCGATGTTGCGAAAGTTCAGGTTGAAGGCCTTGGCCAGGTCCTGGATCTTGGCGGCGATCTTGAGGAACTCGGGGTTCTTGTACTGCGGCACGCCGTCGATGTTGAAGGTGGGGATGGCCACCAGCTCGCGCAGGGTTTCGGTGGCGGCCTTGCCGTACTTGATCCGGGCGTAGAGGCCCAGCAGGCGGTGGATCTCGTTCTGCTGTTCGGCGTTCAGGGGCTTGTTGGCCAGGAAGGTCTCGATGGTCGGGGCGAGCTGGTCGCTCTTGGCCAGCGGGCTCTTGGCCAGGGTGCCGAGGAACTGGCGGAAATCCGTGACCGTGGCGTCATTGAAGGTCTTGAGGATGGCCGCGCTTTGTTGCGGGGTAATGTTGGCCTGGGCGATCGAGGTGTAGGACGACAGGCTGGCGAGCATCAGGGTGGCCGCAGCCAGGTGCTTGAGAGAAAAATCCATTGCGGAGGGCATTCCTTTGCAGGGGGTAAGGATTATCTGAGCTGTTAGTCAGAAACCTTGCCAAGCTAACACTGCGAAGGAGCAGGGCGGGAGCCCCTGAAGTGGGATCTGTCGCACAGAAACGCAAAAGCGACGCACAAACGAAACATTCATCCAGGCAGGAGACGCCTGCATCGGCGCCTCCTGTCGTGGCTAGTGCATCAAGCCTTGGCGTCCCATGGGCGGTCGCCCTGTTCGTCCTTGATGCGGGTCGGCAGGCCCATCAGGTCCAGCGCCTTGAGGAACGGCTTGGCCGGCAGTTCCTCGACGTTGGCCATGCGCTGCACGTCCCACTCGCCACGGGCCACCAGCAGGGCGGCGGCCACGGGCGGTACGCCGGCGGTGTAGGAAATGCCCTGGCTGTCGGTCTCGGCGTAGGCTTCTTCGTGGTCGGCCACGTTGTAGATGAAGACTTCGCGCGGCTGGCCATTCTTGCTGCCCTTGACCAGGTCACCGATGCAGGTCTTGCCGGTGTAGCCCGGGGCCAGGGAGGCCGGGTCAGGCAGCACGGCCTTGACCACTTTGAGCGGCACCACTTCCAGGCCTTCGGCGGTCTTCACCGGTTGCTCGGAGAGCAGGCCCAGGTTGCGCAGCACGGTGAACACATTGATGTAGTGCTCGCCGAAGCTCATCCAGAACCGCACGTTGGGCACGTCGAGGTTCTTCGACAGCGAGTGCACTTCATCGTGGCCGGTCAGGTACAGGTTTTGCGAGCCGACCACAGGCAGGTCGTCGGTACGCTTGACTTCGAACATGGTGTTGCTGGTCCACTGGCTGTCCTGCCAGCTCCACACCTGTCCGGTGAATTCGCGGAAGTTGATTTCCGGGTCGAAATTGGTGGCGAAATATTTGCCGTGGGAACCGGCATTGACGTCGAGAATGTCGATCGAGTCGATGCGGTCGAAATGTTCCTGCTGGGCCAGGGCCGCATAGGCGTTGACCACGCCCGGGTCGAAGCCGACGCCGAGGATCGCGGTGATGTTCTTCTGCTGGCACTCTTCGAGATGCTTCCACTCGTAGTTGCCGTACCAGGGCGGGGTCTCGCAGATCTTGCCCGGTTCTTCGTGGATCGCGGTGTCCAGGTAGGCCACACCGGTATCGATGCAGGCACGCAGCACCGACATGTTGAGGAAGGCGGAACCGACGTTGATGACGATCTGCGACTCGGTCTCGCGGATCAGCGCCTTGGTTGCCTCGATGTCCAGCGCGTTGAGCGCATAGGCTTTTATTTCAGCGGGCTGTTTGAGGCTGCCCTTGGCCTTGACGCTGTCGATGATGGCCTGGCATTTGGAGATGTTGCGCGACGCGATAGCAATACGACCGAGTTCGTCGTTGTGCTGCGCGCACTTGTGGGCCACCACCTTGGCGACACCTCCTGCACCAATGATAAGAACATTCTTCTTCAATTTATTTACTTCTCCTCGTGACCTGTCCGCTCAGGAAAGGCTGGACAGGTAGTCTTCGAAACCAAACTCGCGTACCACCTCGATGCTGCCATCGAGTTGTTTCACGACAATGGACGGCATTTTCAGACCGTTGAACCAGTTTTTCTTGACCATGGTGTAACCCGCCGCATCAATGAACGACAGTCGATCGCCGATGGCCAGCGGACGATCAAATTGGTATTCGCCGAAGATATCCCCGGCCAGGCAGGACTTGCCGCACACCATGTAGGTATGTTCGCCCGCGCTTGGTGACAGCTTGGCGTTCAGGCGATAGATCAGCAGGTCGAGCATGTGGGCTTCGATGGAGCTGTCCACCACGGCCAGGTGCTTGCCGTTGTACAGGGTGTCGAGCACGGTCACTTCCAGGGAGGCGCTCTGGGTGATCGCCGCTTCGCCCGGCTCCAGGTAGACCTGCACGCCGTACTTCTGGGAGAAAGCCTTGAGGCGCGCACAGAAGGCGTCCAGGGCGTAGTCCTCGCCGGTGAAGTGGATGCCGCCGCCGAGGCTGACCCACTCGACCTTGTGCAGCAGGTGGCCGAAGCGTTCCTCGATGGTGGTCAGCATCTGGTCGAACAGGCCGAAGTCGCCGTTCTCGCAGTTGTTGTGGAACATGAAGCCGGAGATCTGCTCGATGACCTGCTCGATCTTGGCCGGGTCCCACTCGCCCAGGCGGCTGAACGGGCGCGCCGGGTCGGCCAGCAGGTAGTCCGAACTGCTGACCTGGGGGTTGACCCGCAGGCCGCGCACCTTGCCCGCGCTGGCGTCGGCAAAGCGCTGCAGCTGGCTGATGGAGTTGAAGATGATCTTGTCGCAGTTGGCGAGCATCTCCTCGATTTCGTCGTCGGCCCAGGCCACGCTGTAGGCGTGGGTCTCGCCTTCGAACTTCTGCCGGCCGAGCTTGAGCTCGTAGAGCGACGAGGAGGTGGTGCCGTCCATGTACTGCTGCATCAGGTCGAACACCGACCAGGTGGCGAAGCACTTGAGGGCCAGCAGGGCCTTGGCGCCGGACTGCTCGCGCACGTAGGCGATCTTCTGCATGTTGCTCAAAAGCTTCTGCTTGTCGATGAGGTAGTACGGCGTCTTGATCATTTCAGGGTCTCCGGCAGGGCCAGCCAAAAAGGTACGCATTGTGCCCGCAGTGCCACTAGATCGAAAGCTCGGAAATATATTTTCCACGGTCAACCGTCTGTCCCTTGCGTTGTCGAGCCAGGCATGCGATTCCACACAGACCGCTGCAGGCGGTGCACACTGGCCCGAGCCCAGGTCGATGAATGCTGCGGCGCTGCAACGTTTCGCCGATTCGATGAAAAAAATACCCGACGGAAACTGCCATGCCTGATCTGCCCGAGCCGTACCACCCTCTTACTGACGATCGCTTCCGCCTGCTGGTCGATGCGGTGGTGGACTACGCGATCTACATGCTCGACGCCCAGGGCCGGGTCGCCAGTTGGAACAGCGGTGCCCGGCGCTTCAAGGGCTACCGGGAGGAGGAAGTGCTGGGCCGGCACTTTTCCTGCTTCTATACCCCCGAGGATCGCCAGGCCGGTTTGCCCCAGAGGGCGCTGGACAGTGCCGCGCAGTGCGGGCGTTTCGAAGGCGAGGGCTGGCGCCTGCGCAAGGATGGCACGCGGTTCTGGTGCCATGTGGTGATCGACCCGATCCGCGACAGCGCCGGCGGGCTGATCGGCTTTGCCAAGGTCACCCGGGACATGACCGAGCAGCGGGCCGCCGAGCAGACCCTGAAACAGAGCGAACAGCAGTTCCGCCTGCTGGTGCAGAGCGTGACCGACTACGCGATCTACATGCTCGATGCCCAGGGCCGGGTCAGCAGCTGGAACCTGGGGGCGCAACGGATCAAGGGCTATGCCCCAGAGGAAGTCATCGGCCAGCACTTTTCACTGTTCTATACCGCCGAGGACCGGGCCAGCGACGAGCCGCGCAAGGCCCTGGAAGCCGCCGCCCGCGAAGGCCGTTTCGAGAAGCAGGGCTGGCGCCTGCGCAAGGACGGTACGCGGTTCCTGGCCCATGTGATTGTCGACCCGATCCGCGCCGACTCCGGGGCCATCATCGGTTTCGCCAAGATCACCCGCGACATCACCGAGGTGGTCCAGGCGCAGAAGGAACTGGAGGTCGCCCGCGAAGCGCTGTTCCAGTCGCAGAAGCTCCAGGCCATCGGCCAGCTCAGCGGCGGCATCGCCCATGACTTCAACAACCTGCTGACGGTAATCCGCGGCAACCTGGAGCTGCTGCACAAACGGGTCGGCGATGACCCCAGGCTGCGGCGCCTGCTGGACAACGCGCTGCAGGGCACCGAGCGCGGCGTGACCCTGACCCAGCGCATGCTGGCCTTCGCCCGGCGCCAGGAGTTGAAATCCCAGGCCCTGGACCTGGGCCAACTGGTGGCCAGCCTCAGCGGCCTGTTGTGCAGTTCGGTGGGGCCCAGGATTGCCCTGCGGGTGGAGATGGCGCCGGACCTGCCGGCGGTGCAGGCTGATCTCAACCAGCTGGAACTGGCGCTGCTGAACCTGGTGAGCAATGCCCGGGATGCCATGCCCGAGGGCGGTTCGATCCTGATCGAGGCGCAATTGCGCGGGGCCACGGGCAACCTGGCCCGGGGGCAGTACGTCTGCCTGGCGGTGGTCGACGATGGCCAGGGCATGGACGAACAGACCCTGGCCTGCGCCGCCGATCCGTTCTTCACCACCAAGGGCCTGGGCAAGGGCACCGGCCTGGGCCTGTCGATGGTCCACGGCCTGGCCGAGCAACTGGGCGGGCGCCTGGTGCTCCAGAGCCGCCTGGGCCAGGGC
>NZ_VYKE01000021.1:0-71586 GCF_032424515.1 Pseudomonas sp. JV245A | reverse complement strand
CCAGCGGCCGCAGGGCGTACACGCACACCAGCAGAACCACGATCGACAAAGCGATGTTGAACGTGAAGAACACGTCCAGCAGGAACGCCGGGACCGGCAACATCATCATGGCCAGCATGACCAACAGCAGCACCGGCACACCCAGATTGCCTCGACCGAGGTCAGCCAGGTTGCTGCGAGCCGTGTTGATTAACTGAGAGCGATCCACCGATTTACCCCGTTCCGTAAAGCAAACTTTTGACGCCTGAAGCGGCACGGGGCTGCTACTGCAAGAAACCTTCCAACTTTTACCGAAAGGAAATATGGCGCCGGCATTGAGCCGAAAATGCCGGAAACCTCAGAGTGGCCGTGATTAATCCGGCAGCCAGGCAGCACGCCACGCCATCAATGCGCTGGCGTCCAGCATCCAGTCGCGCCGGACGACTTCACGCAGGGCATCCCCGGCCCGGGCATTGGCCTGTGGATCATCCAGATGCATGCGGATGGCCGCCCTCCAGTCCTGGAAGTGATTGGCAACCCGAGTCACCGGCAAATCACCGCGGAAACACGCCAGATCACTGCAGATGACCGGATAACCACAGGCGCCATACTCCAGGAGACGCAGGTTGCTCTTGCACTCGTTGAGCAGACTCTGCTGCATGGGCGCTACTGCCAGATCCAGATTCAGCCTGGCCAGCGCCGCCGGATACAGGCTGATCTCCACACCACGATGCACTTCCTTGACATAGGGCAGCAGTTCCTCGGGACAAGCCCCCATGAACACCCAGTCGACTTCCGTCGCCAGGGCTTTCACCACCTCGCCGATCACTTGAAGATTGGCCAGCTGCCAGTCCGCGCCCGCCCACCCTACCCGGGGCTTGTCGCCGGCACACCGCTGGCTGCTTGGCAACGCCCCCCAGCCCTGCTGGTCCAGGCGACTGTGGATGACCCGGGTATCCGGATGCAGGCCATGCAGAGCGTCGGCCAGGGCTTCGGTGGACACCACCAGGCGATCGACGCAGGCCACAGCTTCGCGCAAATAGTAGGAAATATCCCCAGGCGTCATGCCCTGGGCAGCCTCCCCGACAGCGAGGCTTGGCAGGTGATCGTTCAGCTCAAAGACCTTGAAACTGCGCGAGAAGGCTTGCGCACGACGCATGGCGCTGAGCGACTCCTCGCCGATGTGGCGCTGGAAAACCATCGAATACGGGGCCACTCGCGCCAGTTCGGCCGGCGATAACAACGCCATCGACAGCACCCCGTCGATCAGGCCCGCCGAACTCTGCTCCTCCATCGGTCGAATGGCCCGATAGTGACCACTGCCATAACGATCCGAAGGATGCACCAGCACCACTGGCAACGGGCGCCAGATCAGCGGACGCCAACTTAACGACGGCTCGGCCAGTTGGAAGCCCTTTGGCTGCCCCAGGGAGAAATTCAGATTGTAGGCCGGGTCCCGCGCCAGCACCGAAAGCCAGCGCTGGGACAAGGCATCTTCATCCCGCGGCGCAAACGCGGCCGGCGGCATACCGTGCATGACCCGCGCACGCGGCGTCCACACGGTCAGATAACCATGGCCCGCCAGGCGCAGGCACAGGTCAATATCCGCTCCCCCCTCAGGGAACAGCTCGGCATCCCAGCCACCCACCCCATCAAACAGGGCCTTACGTACCATCAGGCAGATGTCGGCGACCGCACTGCAATTGCGATCCACCTGCAAGCCATTCATGTACCCAGCAGCGTCGGCCTGCTGCCCGGCAAATGCTGCCGCCCCGCCGGCCGCCAGCCCCAGGATCAATCCGCCATGGCTCACTTCGCCATCACTGGAGAGCGCTTTGGCCCCCACTACCGCCACCTCCTGGCGCAGCGCGTGATTCAACAGCGCATCAATCCAGCCACCGTCGAAGATCGCCGTCAGCGCACGCAGGAATACCAGATATTCACCAGAAGCCTGCTGCGCCCCCAGGTTGTTGGCGGTGGAACGATCCACGGCATAAGGCAGGCTGACTACCCGGATACGCTCAGCCGACAGCTCCGCGACAGCCTGCAACCACTGCCTTGCCTCTGCGGCCTGACAGGCGTTATCGACGATCAGCAACTCGTAGAAAGGGTAACGGGTGTGCTCCAGGACACTGAAAATACAGCGCTGCGCCGCCGCCAGGTCGTCACTCACCACCACCACGATCGATACCAGGGGGCGGGCCTGGTGCCCGTAGTCGATCAGATAGTGTCCCGCAAGCGAGCTGTCGACCTGCGCGCTGGCATAGCCACGCTGCGACAGGTGCTCGACCAGCGCACGGCGCTCATCTTCATTTTCATCCAGGGCCACGGGCGGACAACTCAGCAGCAATTCCGGGATATGCCCGAAACCGTCAATGCCACCTTGATTGATCAGGCGCAGGATCAGCTCGAACTCCAGGGCCCGCGCGTAGGCACCATCAAAACCACCCGCCTCGATCAGCACCCGACGCCTGAAGATCCAGTGACGCGCCAGCACCCCCGGGAAACTCAGCAGGTAATCCAGGTTGAAGTCCGGGCGCAGCATGACCCCCGTGTCGCCATTGGCTTCTCGCAGCACGCCATCACAGAACACTGCACGGCAGTCGGGATCCGGCAGCAACTCCAGGCTGGCGACCAACAGGCCGCTTGGCGTGAACTCATCACCAGCGCGGACCAGCACACACCATTCGCATGCATCTTCTTGCAGCAAACGATTGACCTGCTCTGCGTAGTTCGCCTGAACCGGTGCGAAGTGCAACTCGGCGCCGCCGGCAACCAAGCCAGGCGCCTCATGCCCCAGTACCGTCACTTTCAGTTGCACAAGCCCCTGCGGCTGCGCCGCCAGGCTATGCAGGGTGCGCGCCAGCGCCTGGGCATCCGCGGCCAGATCAAGGACGATGATGCCGATTGAAGGAGCACCGCCGCCGGACTGCAGATAGCCCTCCATCAAATGCAACTGGGTCGGGCTTGGCACCCGCTGCTCGATCCAGCTGTTGATCTGCCGGTCGGCCACGCCCTTGGCGTAACTCTGGCGCAGAGCAGCCAGGATATCCACCGGCTCGAACCTGTCGCCGCCATACAGGGAACGCACCGAAACCAGATGGTTATCCAGCCCCCCTCGATGCCAGCCCAGTTCGCGCAATGTCCGTTTGAAATCAGCGTGCCCCTGGTTACCGATACCCGGCTTGTCGCGCCCCTGCTGACTGCCCTGCTGCAGGGACACTCGGAAATCGGTCAGCGGCTGCTTCAGCAACGCCAGGTTGCCCTTTTGCAGCAGCTTCACATACATCGCCAGGTCGCCCACCCAATAGATCAGGCAACCATTGAGCGACATCAGGCCATCCCCCAGCGCCAGCAGATCCTCTCGGCGACAAAGCACGCAACTCGGCTCGCCGATGAAGTTGAGGCTATGGTCGGCCAGCAGGCTGGTCAGCTCCTTGCCATCGATAACCACATCGGTAGCGAAAGGCAGGGATGTGGCCAGGGCATCCGGTTGCGGGACCCCGTCGGAATCGATCAGGCGGCGACGCGAAGACGCCATGGCCACAGAGGGATCTGACTCCATCGCAGCCACCAGTTGCGCGACACATTCAGGGTGCAATACATCGTCGTCATGGAGGAACTTGATGTACTTTCCACTGGCGACTTTTATGCACTCAATGGCATTGAAGAGCTCGCCGCGCAGAGACTCATTGAACTCATAGCGAATCGGAAAAGAGCAGGACTCCTGATAACGAGCCGTGCACTCACGGATGGTCCCGGTACGCGAGTCATCGCATACCACCACCTCCAGATGCTCGTAGCTCTGCGCACAGACACTGGCCAGCGCCGCTTCAAAGTAAGTTGCCTTGTAAGCAGGAATGACCACACTGACCAGTGGCTTTGCGCTCATATAAACCTTCTTGCTAGTTAATGCCGATAGCCCGCCACCTTCGCTCGAGTGGCACAGGCCCAATCAAATGACGCGCCAATGCAGCGCGCCAGAACGCAGATCAATAGAAGTACAGGCAGGTATCCCAGCGCTCTTCGGTGTGGTGGCGCAGGCCGATCTTGTAGTCGCCACGCACACTTTCGACAAAACGGGTGATATCCAGCAAATCGCCAGACCGGTGATAAGCCGAAATGGCCATTTTCGGGCGCCCACGACTGATGTGCTCACGGGCCCCCTGCAAGGCCTGCAATTCCGCCCCTTCGATGTCCATCTTGATCAGCGTCGGGCTGTCATCAAGCAATGAATCCAGACGGCGCACATCGACATCCCGGCAGATGGCCTGGGCAGTAGCGGCAGATAACAGGTGACCGCCGTGCCCGCCCTCATGCAAGAACGGCATCTGCCCGTCTTCGTTGCTCAACGCACAACCCAGCAACTCGATGGCACCTGACTGGGCAGGCGCGAGAGTACCGTTGTAACCGCTGATGAAGGATTGAATGGTGGCCCGATTGACTTCATCCGGCTCGATCATCCAGATCTTCTGGAAGCGGCCGTCGGTCGCATCGAGAAAGGCCTTGGCGGACTCGGCAATCGAGGCGCCACAGTCAGCGAAGCGCTCATTCTGATCAGGCAGCCACAAGCCGGAACGGAAATACAGGGTCAAGTAGGGCTTGGCAGCGTTGAGTATCCACTCGGGGTCGCACGTCAAATGGCCGAGCAAAACGCTGAACAGGGTGAAGCGTGAATAGTCATCGTCCAGACGCCGCCCGAGAGCGATCAACTCCTGGGCGTGAGCAACAATGTAGCTGCCCCAGTCATCAATCCGATGGTCGCTCGCCGGGTTGATGGAAAGCAGCCGCAAGCCCTGCTCAAAGTTGAGCATGGGGATGTTGTTGCGCAGCGCCAGGCTTTTGAAATAACGCCGGGAGTGATCATACCGACAGCCATTGACACTGATCAGCGCAGTATCCCGGGCCAACTTCAGGAAGGCATCCGAACTGATCACCGGAACGCCATGAAAGCTTTCCATCTTGCCGGCCTTGAAGTCGTCGACCACGGCAACAATCCGCACTCTGCCGGCAGCTTCATTGATAAAGAGTTGAGAGAACTGGGTCGTTCCCAACAGCACGACTTTTGTTTCACGCCCATTTGCGTCGTAGACATGACAGGCCTCAGGCGCAATACAGAAGCGCGGATCATGTTGATACGCAGAGACCGCCCGCTGAAAGATGGTGACCAGGTTTTCGTAGTTACCAGCCACTTCCAGCCCTTTAACACCAGCATAATTACTCGGCATACCCACTCCAGAAACGGCCCGCCCAATTGCCCGGGCAAATCCGCGAAATAATCAAGGTTCAGTTTTTCAGGACTCTGGCGCCGTCGGGCATCAGGGCATCGTAAAAGGACTTGTCAGCAAGGACTTCCGGCAACTTCCCCCCCAGCAGCCACTCACAATGGCGACCAACTTTCGTACCCGCCAGCGCAAAGCTGCCAGCGGACAGCGTGGTGCCCCTGCCGATTTCCACACCGCGCCCCAGGGTCACACCCGCCTGCAAGGTCACACAGGCCCCTAGCTGCACGGAGCAATCCAGAGTTACCTGGCGATCAAGCCAGGAGCCCAGCCCCACTACCGCACCGGAGGCCAGGTTGCAGCCCGCACCCACATAGGCATTGCCTTGCAGAACGGCGCTTTCTTCAACAATGGATCGAGGCGAAACCAGATTGAACAGGCGATACCCCGCCAACCGAACCTGGGCAATCAACTTGTATCGCGAATAGTTGACCGCACGCTCATCCAGCGCCACAAACACTTCGAAGTCTTGCGCCGGATACCGGTCGATGAATTCATCCAGCTGAAAGTTGTAACGATCAGCCGAAAGCAGGCGGTGCTGCACATGGGGCAAGCCCAGCTCAGTGGCCATCTGGCAGGCATGCTCGAAGGCCAGGCCCTCTCCCAGCACTATATGGGAAGTCATGGGCGCTCTCCCAAAACATGAGTTCTATACCAGAGATGCTGTTGAACGATATGCGCCTCATACTCGCCGTGCATGAAGCGCCGAGAGTGCTCACCGAACCCATCCTGCAAACGCTCGAGCACAACCGTGTCCTCGGCTATGACCTTGCGCTCGCCGCGAATCAAAGTTGCCAGCAAGGCAGTAAAGTCGGTACGTACATCCTTGCGTGTGGCGGTCATCATCCACAGGTGATAGTCGGTAACCCCAGGGGATACGGGATCGTACTGCTGAAGTAGAAAATGATCACCCTTGACACTACAGAAGTTGACATTGGGATAAATGAACCAGTTGTAGTAGGCATGTTCACTGCCATATTTTTCGCACAACGGCGCAAACCAGTTCTCGTAGGGCTTGATCAGAGCCTTGGTGCTGTAACTCAGCGAGTCAAGTTCAGGAGATTCGGCAGCAGAAATCAGCCTGATAACTTCCGATCCTCCGTCATCGCCAACTACAGGGATCTCCTTGACCATTTGATTCATGGCCGGCATGAAGGTTTGCGGATGAATAAAAGGAACGTGGTTATAGTCTTTCACGTTCTCCATATTCAACTTCCAGTTATACCGGACCTGATGGCAACTGTAGATAATCTGCGAATCCAGATGAGAGGAAACATCCTGCAACTGCCCGATGAACTCATCCGTAAATTGCTCATTCAGTGCAATGGGACTCTGCGCAAAATTCACAAACAACAACTGGCCGACTTCCTCCAGATGAAGTTTCTTCAGGCAGATCTTTTCTCGCTCCGCGGCACTGAACTGGTAAAGCCCATGATTGGGAATGCCACGCAACTCGCCCTCGGCACCAAATGACCAGGCATGGTAAGGGCAGACCATAGGGCGCTTGCCGGCACTCTCGGTCTGAATAGGCGACAGCCGATGGGGGCACTCATTGATAAAGGCCCGGATACCGGCTTCGGTTCTCTGAACCAGGATCGGCACACCCGCCACCTTGCGAGTGAAGAACTGATTTCGCTCGCGCACCATCGACGTGAACCCGACGAAGGTCCACAACGCGCCAAACAAGTGGGCACGCTCGCGAGAAAGAGTTTCCTGGGAGGTGTAATGGCTTGCATCCAACGCATGACGCGACATAAAACGTATCCACAAAAAAGACCGAGCAGCGAGATGAATACCCAGCCTTCAATCCTGCTTGGTGAAAATGACTCGAGCAGGGTTGCCCACCACCGTCGCACCGGCAGGAACATCCTTGAAGACCACGGCTCCCATGCCGATCACCGCTCCATCACCCACAGCGACCCCGCGGGACAGCATGGCCCCGGAGTTGATCACCACACCGTTGCCCACCTTGACGTAGCCAGCCAACAAACAACGGGGAGCGATATGTACATAGTCGCCAATCACTACGTCGTGACCGATCATGCTGTCTTGATCGATAAAGCAGTAATTACCGATCTGACTATCAACGCCGCAACTTACGTCATAGCCGAAAAACGTTGGCCCCCAAGCGGTTCTAACACCAAGGAAACCAGGTCTTCCATAGTCAATGAACTTCGCGCCTTTGCCGAGCAGCAGTTTCACCTGTTTTTCTCTACTCGCAGGATCTCCGATCGCAACGATAAACAAGTCGTCAGACTGTGGTTGAAAATGCTCCGGATACCCTAACCAGGGACAATTAAGAATCTCCGCTACAACCTCAGGCCCGCGCTCATCCAGAAAACCGGCGATGATCCAATCAATTCCACAGGCTACATCAGCTTCCACTCGAGCCAGGACCTGACGCCCAAGTCCGCCAGCCCCCAATATGATCATTCGCCGCATATCGCCCCCATGGCTCGTTAAAGGGTTAACCCACCGTCCATGATAAGCGTCGAGCCAGTTATCCATCGGCTTGCATCGGAGAGCATGAAAATGCATGCATTGGCTACATCATCCGGCATACCAAAGCCCAGAAGTTGCCCTTGGCCCAGTGTATCCATGGAGATCATCTTTTCAGCATCGTCCACCAAAGGCGTATGTACCAATGCCGGCGAGAGACAATTAACCCGGATCCTATGTTTAGCCACTTCCGTTGCAAGACATCGCGCCATGGCAATCAATGCCGCCTTGGTACCGGAATAGCCGCCAACCCCTGCCACTCCAATATGCGCAGCAATGGATGCAATAAATAAAATAGCCCCATCAGCCGCAACAAGATTGCGCCTCAAAATACCTTGAGTCAGCAGAAAAGGGGCTTCGACATTGGTTCGGTGAAGCACTTGAAGATGGGACTCAGTCATCATCCGAGTTGGAGACAACCTGGAGATCCCCGCTGCATGCACCAAACCGTTTATCTTCGAATCGAGTGCTGCGATTACAGCATCTCGCTCAGCCGCAACGGTAAGATCCGCTACAACCATTTTATGATCCAGACTCGAAATGCTCTGCAACTCTTCAAACGTCTTGGTCAAGCGTTCCCGATCACGCCCAGTGGCAATAATCTCGGCGCCCATGCGAGCACAATTCAAAGCCGTTGTGAGTCCAATCCCCGAACTGGCCCCGGTCACCAAGACCCGCTTGCCCTTGAGACTGAATGGATTAAAGCTGTTATCAGCACTCACTATGCTGCCCTCCGAAGAAATTTGCGGCCAGTGGGAGGAGTGACCTCCCGGCCCTATCAGGACTCAATCAAATCAGGAAACTTCGCCCCTTGGATATCCACCAAGCAGGTTCCCCATGACAGGCCAATACCAAACCCTGACAGCACTAAACGCTTAGTTCCTTCTTCAAGCTGTTTATTGATTCGCGCAGTCATGGTGACTGGCAGCGAAGCACCGCTGGTGTTGCCAAAATCCCGCAAGGTCGAAGGAACTTTCTCGACTGGAAGTTCCAACTTTCTACGAATGGTTTCGTTGATCATGCGGTTGGCCTGGTGAAAGATGAAGTAATCGACTCCGTCTTTCGAGGCATTGGCATATTCAAGCAACTTTTCTACCGCCGGCGGAACCCGCTGAGTGGAAAAGCTCAGCACAGCAGTACCATCGAGCTGCAAGTCGATCGCTCGATGCCAGTGATCATTTTCATTCTCACGGAAAGGTACCAGATGCTGTATGCCTACCGGCTCACGATGCCCCCCAACCGGGAGGATGATCGCTTTGTGGCCGCTACCATCGCTATTCAGGTCGAAGTACATGGGCGGGGCATCCGCACAGAACTCCATCGCCGTAGCGGTGCCGGCATCCGAAAAGATCGGGTCATTGAGCTGGGCACCGCTGTCCCCAACCAGCACCAAGCCTTTCTTGATACCTCCGGCGCTGATCAGCGATCCGAGCAGATGCAGGCCGAACGGATAGCCGGAACACCCGAGGTTGACGTCGAACGCCAGGGTGGTATGGGGCAACCCCAGACGATCCTGAAGAATGATCGCAGTGGCAGGCGCCAGGTAGTCCGGGGACTGGGTAACCACGATCAGCGCGTCGATTTCCTCGAGCTTCCACTCCAGGCTTTCAATCAGCTTGGAGGCTGCATCGAAGGCCAGGTCGGAAAAACACTGCCACTCTTGCGTCAGCCTTCGCAGCTCGATACCGATATTGCGCACCAGCCTTTCGCGCTCTGGACGAATCTGCGGCTTGCAATCAGTCAGATTGGAAACAACTCGTTTAGGAACGCAAGTTGCCATACCGGCAAAGCGCACGGAATTCAACGTAACGAGTGGCATGAGGCTTATCCTACCAAGTTGTAAAGATCACCAACGGTAACAGACTTTTCAAGGTCGTCGCCCGTGATCACTTTCTTGTACTCAATATCAAACATGACAATCACACCCAATGCGGCGAGCGAATCCCACTCTGGCAAATTGCGCAACTCCGTCTCCATGGTGACTTCAACTGGCTCCTGAAAATCGGTGGCAGACAGAAAGTTTTCGATAAATGCTTCTTTGCTCATAACAGCCTCTTAATAATCAGAATCTGCGGTTTAAAATTCCGCAAAACACTCGCCTTCTTGGCGAAAGTCCCTCTCCAGTACGTTATATATTCGCCGAGTTTCCTGAGCGAATGACAGCAACGATCCGTTGCAGGTCCTCTGGCTCCAACCCTGGATAAATGGGCAGACAGATAACCTTTTCAGCCAATGCTTCGGCCACTGGCAAAGCATGGCGATGAAGTCCCTCCATACCTTCATACACCGACATCTGGGTAATCAGGGGATAGAAATAACGGCGCGCGAATATATTGTGCTCCTGCAACAACCCATAGAGTTGATCGCGGCTCAGCGCATATTCGGGCTCAATGGCAATCGGAAAGTAGGCATAGTTCGAGACAAGAGCGGCCGGTACCGGGTCCAGGTTAATACCTTTGATGGTTCGCAACTCAGAGCGATAGAAACAATCGATAGCTCTACGCTGTTCCAGGGCCGCGTCGATATGCTGCAGCTGCAAGAGCCCGAACGCAGCATTTACTTCACTCATCTTGCCGTTGATGCCACAGGTCACCACCGTGACCTCATCCACAAAACCAAAATTCCTCAATTGATCGATATGCAACTTTGTCTGTGCATCCGGGCTGATGATCGCACCGCCCTCGAAGGTATTGAAGACCTTGGTTGCATGCAGACTCAGGACACTGAGGTCGCCATGGCGCAGTACACTGCCACCGGCATCTTCCACGCCAAACGCGTGGGCGCCGTCAAAAATTACTTTCAATCCATGTTTATCGGCGATGGCCTGAATCGCCTCTACATCACAGGGATTGCCATAGCAGTGCACCGGCATGATGGCGGTCGTCTGTGGCGTAATGGCCTGTTCTATCTTTTTAGGGTCGATGTTGAAGGTCTGTGGATCGATATCGACAAACACCGGGGTCAAGCGATTCCACACCAAGGCATGGGCCGTAGCGACAAAAGAATAAGGCGTGGTAATCACTTCACCCTTCACATGCAGTGCTTGTAAAGCGGTAATCAGGGCCAATGTTCCATTGGCAAACAACGACAAATGCCCGACCCCCAAGTAACGAGCCAGTGCTTGCTCAAGTTCTTGATGGAAGGGACCGCAATTGGTCAGGCGCTTGTTTTTCCAGATCTGCTCCAGATAAGGAACAAATTCCTCTAACGGCGGCAGTAGCGGACTGGTAACTGTAATTATTTTTTCCATGACTTATCAGTTCTGAGCAGTTCGAACATCCCAAAGAACAAAGTCAATCCACCCGCTTTTTTCAGATTGATTCTGCCTAGTCAAAAAAGTAACCATTTCCATACACTGGCTACCCACAAGCAATAATCCAGCCAACAATCTGGCGGCGCTCGCCTCAGGAGTCGCGCTGCAGATCCGGCGGAATCGGCAGATCCTTGAGCGGATCCGGGCGCTTGCCCTTGCCCGCGCGGTGCTGGCGGATCTGATAGACGTAGGCCAGTACCTGGGCCACCGCCAGGTAAAGCCCGGCAGGAATCTCTTCCTCAAGCTCGGTGGAATAGAAGATCGAACGCGCCAGGGCCGGCGACTCCAGCAGCATGACCTCGTGGGCCACGGCGATCTCGCGAATCTGCAAGGCCAGGAAGTCGCTGCCCTTGGCCAGCAGCACCGGCGCCCCGCCCTTCTCGGCATCGTATTTGAGCGCCACGGCGTAGTGGGTCGGGTTGGTGATGACCACATCGGCCTCCGGGATCGCCGCCATCATCCGCCGCTGGGACATCTCGCGCTGCAACTGGCGAATCCGCTGCTTGACCTCAGGCCGCCCCTCCTGGTCCTTGTGCTCGTCGCGCACCTCCTGCTTGGTCATCAGCAACTTCTTGTGGGCCTGGTACAGCTGCACCGGCACATCCACTGCAGCAATCAGGATCAGCCCGCAGGCCATCCACAAGGTGCTCCAGCCCACCACCTGGATGCTGTGGATGATCGCCTTCTCCAGGGGCTCATGGGCGATACGCAAGAGGTCGTCGATATCTGCCGAGAGCACCGAGAGCGCCACGAACAGCACCAGGGCAAACTTGGCCAGGGCCTTGAGCAGTTCGATCAACGCCGTGGGGGAAAACATCCGCTTGAGGCCGTTGGCCGGGTTCATCCGGCTGAACTTGGGCGCCAGGCTCTTTCCGGCGAACAACCAGCCGCCCAGGGAAATGGGGCCGATGACCGCCGCCAGCAGCAGGGTCAGCAGTACCGGCTGCACCGCCAGGATGGCGATCTTGCCCGAATGCAGCAGGTACAGGCCCATAGCCCCGGGGCTGAGCAGCACTTCACGGGGCAGGGAGAAATTCAGGCGCATGATTTCCAGCAGGTCCAGGGCCAGGCCACCACCATAGACCAGCAGACCACCCGCCCCCGCCAGCATGATGGCCAGGGTATTGAGCTCCTTGGAGCGGGCAATCTCGCCCTTTTCCCGGGAGTCCTTTTTGCGTTTCTCCGTGGGCTCTTCTGTCTTGTCCTGACCGCTCTCGCTCTCTGCCATGGCTCAGCGTGCCCTCGCCAGTTCGCGCAAGAACTGCAGGGCCTCGGAGGCCAGCGGTTGATACTGATTGAGAATGTCAGCCAGGCTGATCCAGACGATGCCCATGCCCAGCACCAGGGTCAGGGGAAAGCCGATGGAGAAGATGTTCAATTGCGGCGCCGCGCGAGTCATGACGCCAAAGGCGATGTTCACCACCAGCAGCGCGGTGATTGCCGGCAATACCAGCAGCAGCGCCGCCCCCAGCACCCAACCGAGCTTGCCTGCCAGCTCCCAGTAATGGTTGACCATCAGGCCGCCACCCACCGGCAGGGTGGTAAAGCTCTCCGTAAGCACCTCGAACACCACCAGGTGGCCGTTCATGGCCAGGAACAACAGGGTTACCAGCATGGTGAAGAACTGCCCGATCACCGCCACTGACACACCGTTGGTGGGGTCGACCATGGAAGCGAACCCCATGCCCATCTGGATCGCCACGATCTGTCCGGCAACCACGAAAGCCTGGAAGAACAGCTGCAGGGAAAACCCCAGTACCGCGCCGATCAGGATCTGTTCGGCGACCAGCAACAGGCCGCTGAGATCCAGGGCGTGCACTTCGGGCATGGGCGGCAGCCCCGGCGCTATCACCACGGTGATCGCCACGGCAAAGTACAAACGCACCCGCCGCGGCACCAGGGTGGTCCCGAAGACCGGCATCACCATCAGCAGCGAGGTGACCCGGAACAGCGGCAACATGAAGCTCGCCACCCAGGTACTGATCTGGGTGTCGGTCAACGCCAGCAGGGACATGGGCTCAGCCGATCAACTGCGGAATACTGCCGTACAACTGACGGATGTATTCCATGAAGGTTTGCACCAGCCAGGGCCCGGCGACAATCAGGGTCACCAGCATCACCAGCAGGCGCGGCAGGAAGCTCAGGGTCTGTTCGTTGATCTGGGTGGCAGCCTGGAACATGGCCACCATCAGGCCCACCAACAAGCTGGGCACCACCAGCACCGCCACCATCATGGTGGTCAGCCAGAGCGCTTCGCGAAACAGGTCTACCGCGACTTCCGGAGTCATTGTCGATCACCCGCAAACAAGGTTTTAAACACCACCGAAACTGCCCGCCAGGGTGCCGATGATCAACGCCCAACCGTCCACGAGGACGAACAGCATGATCTTGAACGGCAGGGAAATGATCAGGGGCGAGAGCATCATCATGCCCATGGCCATCAGCACACTGGCCACCACCAGGTCGATGATCAGGAACGGAATGAAGATCATGAAGCCGATCTGGAACGCAGTCTTGAGCTCGGAGGTGACGAAGGCCGGGACCAGGATGGTCAGCGGCGCCTGGTCAGGGCTGGCGATGTCGGTGCGCTTGGACAGGCGCATGAACAGCTCCAGGTCGCTGCTGCGGGTCTGCGCCAGCATGAAGTCCTTGATCGGCACCTGAGCCTTGGCCACGGCGTCCTGGGCGGTGAGTTTTTCCGCCAGGTAAGGCTGCAAGGCGTCCTGGTTCACCCGGTCGAACACCGGCGCCATGATGAACATGGTAAGAAACAGCGCCATGCCGGTGAGGATCTGGTTCGACGGGGTCTGCTGCAGGCCCAGGGCCTGACGCAGGATCGAGAAGACGATGATGATCCGGGTGAAGCTGGTCATCAGCATGACGAACGCTGGAATGAAGCTCAGCGCCGTCATGATCAGCAGGATCTGCAGGCTGACCGAATACTCCTGCTGGCCGCTGGCATTGGTGCCAAGGGTGATCGCCGGGATCGACAACGGGTCCGCCGCCAACGCCAGCGGCGCCGCCAGCATCAGTGCCAACGTCAAGATGATGCGCAACGGCATTACTTCTTATCCTTCTGATCCTTGCCCAACAGCTCCATCAGGCGCTGGGCGAACTCGGGCGTCGCCTGCTCGGCACTGGGCGCCTGCACCGGCTCTTTGAGTACATGCAACGGGGTGATGGTGCCCGGGGTCAGGCCCAGCAGGATCTGCTCGTTGCCAACCTGCACCAGCACCAGGCGATCGCGCGGGCCCAGAGCCCGGGAGCCGATCAGTTCGATCACCTGCCCCTTGCCGGCAGGACCGGCCTGCTGCACCCGGCGCAACAGCCAGGCCAGGAAGAAGATCACGCCGATCACCAGCAGCAGGCCCAGTACCAACTGGGTCAACTGGCCGCTGACACTGCCGGTCACGGGCGCAGCCGCCGCCACCGCGGCGGTGGCCGCCGGCTCCGCGGCCAGGGCGCTCAGGGGCAGCGCGAATGCAATGCCAAGCAGCTTGTTCACTTAGCGCAGCTTCTTGATGCGTTCGCTGGGGCTGATCACGTCAGTCAGGCGAATGCCGAACTTTTCGTTGACCACAACCACCTCGCCATGGGCGATCAGGGTGCCGTTGACCAGCACGTCCAGCGGCTCGCCGGCCAGGCGATCGAGCTCGATCACCGAGCCCTGGTTGAGCTGCAGCAGGTTGCGAATGTTGATATCGGTGCTGCCCACTTCCATGGAGATCGATACCGGGATATCCAGAATCACGTCCAGGTTAGGGCCGTCCAATGTGACCGGCTCATGGTTCTTCGGCACGCTGCCGAACTCTTCCATCTGCAAGCGCCCGGAACTTGACGCAGCGCCGGCGTCCGCCGCCAGCAGGGCATCGATATCCGCCTGACCGGCATCACCGGTTTCTTCCAGCGCAGCAGCCCACTCGTCGGCCAGCGCCTGGTCGTCCTGGGAGTTAATTTCGTCAGCCATCATGGGTCCTCGACGGGCAAAAATTCATTGAACAGCAAACAGGTTGGAGCGCCGCTCAACGGCGCTCGATCGGCTCGATCACTTGCAGCGCCAGATTGCCCTTGTGGGAACCCAGCTTGACCTTGAACGACGGCACGCCATTGGCGCGCATGATCATGTCTTCGGGCAGCTCCACCGGGATCACATCGCCAGGCTGCATGTGCAGGATGTCCCGCAGGCGCAACTGACGACGGGCGACAGTGGCACTCAGCGGCACGGCCACATCCAGCACGTCCTCGCGCAGAGCCTTGCTCCAGCGTTCGTCCTGGTCGTCCAGGTCGGACTGGAAGCCGGCGTCGAGCATTTCGCGGATCGGCTCGATCATCGAATACGGCATGGTCACGTGCAGGTCGCCGCCACCGCCATCGAGCTCAATGTGGAAGGTCGACACCACGATGGCTTCGCTGGGACCGACGATGTTGGCCATGGCCGGGTTCACTTCCGAGTTTATGTACTCGAAGTTGACCGGCATGATCGCCTGCCATGCTTCCTTGAGATCGACGAAGGCCTGCTCCAGCACCATGCGCACCACCCGCAGTTCGGTCGGGGTGAATTCGCGCCCTTCGATCTTTGCGTGGCGGCCATCGCCGCCGAAGAAGTTGTCCACCAGCTTGAACACCAGCTTGGCGTCAAGAATGAACAGCGCGGTGCCGCGCAGCGGCTTGATCTTCACCAGGTTCAGACTGGTGGGTACGTACAGCGAGTGCACATACTCGCCGAACTTCATTACCTGCACGCCACCCACTGCCACGTCAGCCGAACGGCGCAGCATGTTGAACATGCTGATACGGGTATAGCGGGCGAAACGCTCGTTGATCATTTCCAGGGTCGGCATGCGTCCACGGACGATGCGATCCTGGCTGGTCAGGTCGTAGCTTTTGACACTGCCGGGCTCGGCAGCGTGTTCGGTCTGCACCAGACCGTCGTCGACGCCATGCAACAGCGCATCGATCTCATCCTGGGACAGCAGGTCCTGCACGGCCATGTCGTGTTCCTACTGCAGTACGAAGTTAGTAAAGAGCAACTGCTCGACCACCACTTTGCCCACCTCTTTCTGCGCCACTTCCTGAACGCTGGCGGTGGCCTTCTGGCGGAGCATTTCCTGGCCGACCGGAGTGGCCAGGGTGTCGAAACTCTGCCCGGAGAAGAGCATGACCAGGTTGTTGCGGATCACTGGCATGTGCACTTTCAGCGCATCCAGGTCGGCCTGATTGCGCGCCAGCAGGGTAATGCTCACCTGCATGTAGCGCTGCCGGCCGTTCTGCGTGAAGTTGGCAACAAAGGCTGGGGCCATGGGCTCATAGATCGCCGCAGGCTTGACGTTGCTGGCGGTCTCTGCAGCCGGGGCCGGCTTGCTCTGAGCACTGTGCATGAAGTACCAGGTGGCGCCGACCGACAGGCCGATGGCCAGCAACAACGCCAGGACAATCAAGAGGATAAGCTTGAGTTTGCTTTTCCCTGCGGTGGGTTTTTCTGCTGCTTCGCTCTTCGCCATGCCAATAATCCGTCACTAATCGGGGGTTCACAGTCGCACGGCAAGGCAAGAGCAAGTGTTATGCCAGATTTGTCAGAAAGGCAGGGATCAACAGCGAAGGGCGACGCTGCGAAGGGAAACCTGGGGTGCAAGCTGTTGCAGTTACACCGCGAGGATCAATGCAGGGGCCGGTAGCGGCCCCCGCCACAGGTCAGGCGTAGTAGTCGACGGCGCTGCTGCCGATCACGGTCTGTACCGGAGCCTGCACTTCTGCCACGGCCGGGGACGACTCATCATCGCCATTGTCCAGGCGCCCGCCGCTGGTGCTGGAACCGCTGCGGCGATTCTGCTCCTGCTGCGCCTGCTCCTGGCCCTGCCAGCCACGGGACTGATCGGAGACGTTGACGTCCACCTGCCCCAGGCCCTGCTGGTTGAACATGTCGCGCATGCGGTGCATCTGCCCTTCCAGGGCTTCGCGAACGCCAGCATGGGCACTCATGAAGGTGACCTGGGTCTGCTGGTCCGGAATCATGTGCACGCGAATGTCCAGGCGCCCCAGCTCGGCCGGCTGCAACTGGATGTCTGCCGACTTGAGGCTGGTGCTGGACAGGTACATCACCCGGTTGACCACCTCTTCGGTCCAGCCATTCTGGTGCATGGCCAGCGGCTGGTTGACCGGCACCGCGTTGGCCGTCTTGGGCGTCGCAGCCTGGGTCAAGGCCGCCAGGCGATTGGCGAAATCATCCACCCGGGTATCACTGGAAGCCCCCTTGAGGTCCTTCAAGCCATCGGCGATCAACCCGCTAAAGGCCTTTTCGCCGCCCTGCTCGGTGCCGCTCTTGCCCGCCTGCTGCTCGAGCATGCCGGCCATGCCATTGGCGAAGTTCTGCACCGAGGCCAGCTGCCCTTCATTGCCGGCATTGCCTGGCGCGGCCTTCGGCTGGCTCTGGCTGGACGCCGACACATGGCCGCCCTGCTCCATGGCCAGGCGCACCGCAGGCAAGGCATCCAGAGGATCAGCCTCGGGGTCGAATTCAGGCTTGGCCGGCTCGACGGGTGGCGCCACCACTGCGGCAACGAGGGCCGGCGCAGGGGCGACGGGAGCCGCCTCGACCTGAGGCGGCGCAGGTGTCGCCGGGGCCGGTTCAGCCGGCACCACAGGCTGCGGCGGCGCGACCTGTACCAGGCTTGGATCCAGCATCGGATCGCTGGGGGGCGGGGTGTCGGTTTGTGCGGTATCAGCCGGCTTGGCAGCATCAGTGGGCGCTGTTTTGCTGTCGCTGCTGGCCGGCTTGTCGGCAGGCAAGGATTTGCCGCTATCGGCAACGGCTGGCTGCGGCGCGGCAGAAGAGTCCTTGCTGACATCCTTCTTCGGGCTACTGTCAGCTCCCTTGTCGCGCACCGGCTTGGGCGAGTTGTCGGCAAAGCTTGGAGGCTTGGCCTGCGGCTGGTTCTGGGATTCCTTGGCGTAGAGCTGCGCGAAGCTGGAAGCCTTGTCCCCAGGCTCGGCAATGCTCGCCAGGGGGCTGACAGGCGCCGCTTGAGTCTTGGACTTAGCGCTGGCCTGGGCAGTGGCCTGAAGAAGCGAATTAGGGGTAACAGCCATGGGACAGTCTCCGCTGCACGGGGATCATAGGTACAGTTGGAAGACTTGACTGCAAAGGCCGGGCCAGCTTTAACAATCTGCAGATAAAAAGCTGTTTCTCAACAATGAAAGCGCTGCAGCTCCTGCTCGCACAAGCGTCGAACGATCGCGAACTCGCCGTCGATCTCCCCCACCAATTGTCGAATGCCATCTGCGGCCGACTGCCCGGCCCGCAGTTCCAGCTGATGACAGAGTTCGGCCAGGCGGGTGGCGCCCATGTTGCTGCTGCTGCCCTTGAGGCTGTGGGCGGTGGCTACCAGCAAAATCGTATCCTCGGACTTATGCAGCAGCCGCACACGCTCCTCGGAATCGCAGACGAAGGTATCCAGCAGGACGGGATATTCATCCTCCATGACCTCTTGCAAAGCATTGAGCACCGTGTGGTCCAGATGAATCTCAGCCACTTGTTCACTCCTTGATCAAGAACCCGGGAATTATGCCAGAGCCTCCCAAGAAAACTCCACGCAGACACTGCGCCCATCATCCGCCCACACGGCCTGCCGGCTCATCTGCCGGATCAGACTGACGCCACGTCCCGACAGACGCTCCATATCATTGGGCCGCGCCAGGACCGCAGCCACATCGAAGCCCTCGCCACTGTCCTCGACGCGCACCACCAGGCGCCCTCCCGCTTCCAGGGGCTGCACTTGCAGATGCACCCGGACAAAGCCCTCCTGCAACTGCGCAAGCCGGGTCGAGCGTTCGCGGTAATAGCGGGTGAACCCCTCGGCATCGCGCTTGAGCCGCGAGTCGAGCTTGAGCACGCCATGTTCCAGGGCATTGGAGTAGAGCTCTGCCAAAACGCTGTACAGCGCCCCGCTCTGGGAGCGCAGGCCATGCACCTCAAGCAACAGTTGCAGCAGATAGGGCAAGGGATTGAAACGCTTGAGGGTGGCAGCCCGAAACTCGAAACTCACCGACCAGTCCAGCGGGCAGGACTGGCCACTGTCGGAGTACACCAGAGCCGGCGGCGCCAACCGGGGAAACTCCGGCAACCCCACCTCGACCATGCTCACATCATCCCGGGCACTGCCGCCAAAGCGCTCCAGGGCCTGCCGGATCTCTTCGAACAGCTGATCTTCCTGGCGATTGGCGGCAAACACCTGGTGCAATCGCTCGACGCCAAACAGTTGCTCCTCGGTGTTACAGGTATCGATCACCCCATCCGACAACAGGAAGACGCGGTCTCCCGGCGCCATGGAAAACACTTCGGTGCTGTCCTCGAAGGCCTCGGCGCTCAACACACCCAAGGGCAAGTGGCGAGCCACCAGCGGCGTGCGTGCGCCGCTGGCGTGCCGATACAGATACCCTTCGGGCATGCCGCCGTTCCACACCTCCACCGCCCGCCGCTGGGAACTCAGGCACAGCAGGGTGGCACAGCAGAACATGTCCACGGGCAGGATGCGCTTGAGCTTGGCATTCATCTCCCGCAGGGTTTCCGGCAGGCCGTAGCCCTTGGCGGTCATGCCGTAGAACACCTCCGCCAGCGGCATGGCGCCTACCGCCGCAGGCAGCCCATGGCCGGTGAAATCCCCCAGCAGTACGTGCATGTCTCCGGCCGGGGTGTAGGCCGCCAACAACAGGTCGCCGTTGAACAGGGCATAGGGCGATTGCAGGTAACGGATATTCGGCGCATCCAGGCAGCCGGCATGGGCGACCTTGTCGAACACCGCCTTGGCCACCCGCTGCTCGTTGAGCAGGTAGTCGTGGTGGCGAGTGATCTGGTCACGCTGGTGCAGCACGGTCTCTTGCAGACGGCGCAGGCGGTCCATGGCGTTGATCTTGGCCCCCAGCACCACCGGGTTGTAAGGCTTGGCTAGAAAGTCGTCGCCACCCGCTTCCAGGCAGCGGGCCAGGGCCTCGCCGCCGCTCAAGGAGGTGAGAAAGATGATCGGCACCAGGGTCTCGCCAGCCAGGGCCTTGATCCGCCGGGCAGCCTCGAAACCGTCCATCACCGGCATCAATGCATCCATCAGCACGATGTGCGGGCGCTGTTGCTGAAACAGCTGCACCGCCTCGGCGCCGTTGCTTGCCGCCAGCACCTGATGCCCCTGGCGCCGGATGATGCTGGACAGCAGCATGCGGTCCGCTGCGCCATCTTCGGCGATCAGCACACACAGGGGCTCGAGCATCGACCGCATACCGGTCAACTGATGTCGAAAAGCTTGTCGAAGTTGGAGATGGCGAGGATCTTGCGCACATCCGAGTTGCTGTTGATTACCCGGACATCGGCGTTGTCGCCGCCGGCGTGGTCACGCAGCAACAGCAGCATGCCCAGGGCCGAACTGTCGAGATAGGTGGCTTCCTTGAGGTCCACCACGATGGACTCCGGTGTCCGGTTGAGTCGCTCGTAGGATTCGCGAAACTCCTGGTGGCGTCCGAAATCGAAACGGCCTCTGATGGAGATCGTGAGTTTTTGCCCGTCCGGGGATATTTCTGTAACGACCGACATGTGACTGCTTCCTTGTCATTGACGACGTCTAAAAGGTTTAGCACCCACTCGCCGGGGGGACAACCCGCACGGGGCAAATGAGCACCATCAGTATGGGCTCTGACGAGGCAAGCGTTGGGAAAGTTCATCCAGCAACTTCTGCTCACGCTTGTCCTCAAGCGCCCGCGCCTCGTCGATATAGCGCTGCACCAGCTTGCGCAGCCCCTCGACCCGGGCATAGGCCTGCTGCCAGGCTTCCCGGGCGCGATCGAGGTTGTTCTGGTGCCAGGCCAGGCTCTGTCGCTGCTGACCGACGGCGGTATCCAGCTGGCTGAGAAAGTACTGATAGTTCATCAGCCAGTGGCCACTGACCCCCAACTTGCCGCGCTCGACCCACTGTTCCTGGTAGTCGCCACGAAAACGCTCCAGGTCCCCCAGCTTGCTCTCGGCCACACGCACCTGGCCGTGAAAGTACTCCAGGCGCTGGGCGGCCGTGCGCTCGGCACTCTCTGCCATGTCCACCACCGGCGCCAGGCGCGCCGCACGGCTATCGGCCATGGCCGGTTACCCGCCCGCTGCCGGAGCGAAAAGCATTTCCAGGTGGGTCTGGCTATGGCCCAGGCTGATGTTGTCATTGAGCCCCTGGCGCAGGTACGCAACCATGGCCGGATGCAGGGAAATGGCCGTATCGGTATCCCGGTCGCCGCCGGCCACATAGGCACCGACGCTGATCAGGTCCCGGGCCTGCTGGTAACGCGACCACAGCTGTTTGAAGTACTGCGCCCGCGCCATGTTGTCAGGGCTGATCACCGCCGGCATGACCCGGCTGATGGAGGCCTCGATGTCGATGGCCGGGTAGTGCCCCTCTTCCGCCAGGCGCCTGGACAGCACGATATGCCCGTCGAGCACGCCCCGCGCCGAGTCGGCGATCGGGTCCTGCTGGTCATCGCCTTCGGACAATACCGTGTAGAAGGCGGTGATCGAACCGCCGCCGGCCTCGGCATTGCCGGCACGCTCCACCAGCTTGGGCAGCTTGGCGAACACCGAAGGCGGATAGCCCTTGGTGGCCGGCGGCTCGCCGATGGCCAGGGCGATTTCCCGCTGGGCCTGGGCGAAACGTGTCAGGGAATCCATCAGCAACAGGACGTTCTTGCCCTTGTCGCGAAAATATTCGGCGATCCGCGTGCAGTACATCGCAGCCCGCAGACGCATCAGCGGAGCATCATCCGCTGGCGAGGCCACCACCACCGAACGCTTGAGGCCTTCCTCACCCAGGATGTGCTCGATGAACTCCTTGACCTCACGTCCCCGCTCGCCGATCAGCCCGACCACAATGATGTCGGCCTCGGTGAAGCGGGTCATCATGCCCAGCAGCACACTCTTGCCCACGCCGGTACCGGCGAACAGGCCGAGACGCTGACCGCGACCTACCGTCAATAAACCGTTGATGCTGCGAATACCCACATCCAGCGGCTGGCTGATGGGGTCGCGCTTGAGCGGGTTGATGGTGGGGCCGTCCATCGGCACCCAGTCTTCGGCACGCATCGCGCCCTTGCCGTCCAGCGCCCTGCCGGCGCCGTCCAGCACACGCCCGAGCATGCTCATGCCCATGGGCAAACGGCCGGTGTCGGCCAGGGGCACCACGCGCGCGCCCGGAGCGATCCCGGCCACGCTGCCCACTGGCATCAGGAATACCTTGGTCCCGGAGAACCCCATGACCTCGGCTTCGACCTTGACCGGGTGGTAGCTGTCATCGTTGATCACCATGCACCGGGTGCCCATGGCCGCGCGCAAGCCTTCGGCCTCCAGTGTCAGGCCGACCATGCGCAGCAGGCGGCCCTCAAGGATCGGCTGGCCCGGCAGGCTGATGGCCTGGGCATAGCCCCCCAGGCGCTTGCCGAAGCTGGTGCGTTCAAGGCGCATTGCTAGGGTCCGCTGGCTCGTGTGCGGCGTCAGGGTCAATAGCGGGGGCGGCGATGTCGCTCTGCGGCGCCGACGGCGTCAGTGGCCCCAGGTCCAGGCCAAGGTCCGCTGCCGCCGGATGCAGCGATTGTTCGTGCAACTGGTCGGACAGCTGGTCCATGGCCTGGGCGATCCGGGTTTCCATGCTGGCATCGATACGGCTGTGCTCGGTCTCGACCCGACAACCGCCGGGCAGCAGCGCTTCGTCCTCGACGATGCGCCAGCTTTCCTCATGGCGCTCGCGCAGGCTTTTGACCTGCTCGAAATCCTGCGGATTGACGTACAGGCGCACATTACCGACGCCTAGGGGCAGCAGCTTGAGCGCTTCGCGCATGACATGTTCGATCTGCGTGGAGTCCATCGCCAGCTCGCGCTGGATCACCTGGCGGGTGATATGCCGCACCAGCTCCACCAGGGTCTTTTCAATCTGGGTGTCCTGCTCGGCAATGGGCTCGAACAGGTTGGCCATCAGTTGCTCGAGCGCCTGCAACTTGGCGCTCAGTGCCACTTCGGCTTCCTGGCGCACTTTGAGGGTGGTGCTGTGAAAGCCCTCTTTCTCGCCAGTGGCGAACCCTTCGTTATAGGCTTCCTGGCGGATGCTCTCGAGCTCTTCAAGGGTCAGCGGCTGGACTTCCTCCAGTGGCACTTCCTCGATCTCCTCCTGCACCTCTTCCGGCTCGGGTTCAGGCTCGGGCGGCTCGGGATCGAAACTGGGCAGCGCCCAGACGTCAAAACCCTCGACGTCCCGGGCGCGAATCAGCTCGCTTTGGGACTCATCACTGCTGGACGACATAAAGCGACCTTAGATCATTTCTTCGCCGCCCTTCCCGCCGAGAACGATTTCTCCGGCTTCGGCCATACGGCGGGCAATGGTGAGGATTTCCTTCTGCGCGGTTTCCACATCGCTGACGCGAACCGGGCCCTTGGCTTCCAGGTCGTCGCGCAGCAGTTCCGCCGCACGCTTGGACATGTTCTTGAAGATCTTTTCCTTGACCCCTTCGTCCGAGCCCTTGAGAGCCAGCACCAGCACGTCGGAAGAGACTTCGCGCAGCAGCGCCTGGATGCCGCGATCGTCGACATCGGCGAGGTTGTTGAAGACGAACATCAGGTCTTCGATCTGGCCCGACAGGTCTTCGTCCACTTCGCGGATCGAATCCATCAGTTGGCCTTCGATCGAGCTGTCGAGGAAGTTCATGATGTCGGCTGCACGCTTGATACCACCCAGGGTGGTCCGCGATGCGTTGGAGTTGCCGGAGAACTGCTTCTCGAGAATCTGGTTGAGTTCCTTGAGCGCCGCGGGTTGCACGGTGTTGAGCGAGGAAACCCGCAAGATGATGTCCAGGCGCGCCTTGTGGTCGAAGTTGCCGAGCACTTCGCCGGCCTGGTCAGGATCGAGGTAGGCCACCACGATGGCCTGGATCTGCGGGTGCTCGTAGCGGATCACGTCGGCAACGGCCCGCGGCTCCATCCACTTCAGGCTGTCCAGGCCGCTGGTGTTGCCACCCAGCAGAATGCGGTCGATCAGGCCGTTGGCCTTGTCTTCGCCCAGGGCCTGGGTGAGCATCTTGCGCACGTAGTCATCGGAGCCGACGCCGAGGCTGGTCTGGTCGCCGACAATATCGACGAACTCGCTCATCACCTGTTCGACCTGCTCACGGTGCACGTTACCCATCTGCGCCATGGCCACGCCCACCCGCTGGACCTCTTTGGGGCCCATGTGGCGCAACACTTGCGCAGCATCGGTAGAACCCAGGGACAGCAGCAGGATCGCGGCTTTGTCGACCCGGGTCAGTTTGGCGGTAGCGGCTCGGTTATCACTCATCTGCGTTAATCCACTCTTTCACGACCTGAGCCACTCGACCCGGGTCTTCAGCCACCAGACTCTTGATTGCGTTCAACTGAGCGTCATAACCCTCGCTCGGGCTCGGCAGCAGAATGCTCTGCGGGCCGCCGAGGCTCACGCGGTCGTTGCCCAACTCACCGTCCAGGCCGCCCATGCCGCCCAGTTCGACGTCACTGCCCAGGCCTGCCAGTTCTTTGTTCTTGCCGCCGCCAGTGATGTTGTTGAGCACCGGACGCAACACGCCGAACACCAGCACCAGGATGAACAGCACGCCGAGCACTTGCTTGACGATGTCCCAGAACCAGGGCTGCGAGTAGAACGGAATATCGGCGATCACTTCCCCGCGTTCGGCGGAGAACGGCACGTTGATCACGCTGACGCTGTCGCCACGGCTGGCATCGAAGCCCACGGCGTCCTGCACCAGACGGGTGAAACGCGCCAATTCGTCGGCGCTCCACGGCGCTCGGCTGGTTTCGCCATTGGCCGGGTTGACCTTGACCTGGTCGTCCACCACTACCGCTACCGACAGACGATTCAGGCGACCCTGCTGCTGCTTGGTATGGCTGATGGAGCGATCGAGCTCGAAGTTCTTGGTGGATTGTTGACGCTTGTCCGACGGGTACGGCGCCAGCATCGGCTGGCCGGTGGCCGGGTCCATGATCTGTTGGCCGTTGGCGTCCAGCAGTGGCTGGCCCGGTTGCACCATGCCGGCGGCGGCAGTGGCGCCACCGGTGGTTTGTGGCGCAGAGGCCGGCGCTGGCGGCTGGTTGCTCAGAGCACCCGGCACGCCTTGCGGGCCGTTGCTGCTGGAGCGCTGCTCATTCACCGACTGCTCGCTGCGCAGGGCCGGCTGGTCGGGGTTGAACTGTTCGGAGGTGGATTCCACGGCACTGAAGTCGACGTCCGCCGAGACTTCAGCCTTGTAGCGATCGTTGCCCAGCACCGGTTGCAGGATGTTGTGCACCCGCTGGGTCAGCATGCCTTCCAGGCGGCGGCTGTAGTCGAACTGCTTGCCAGCCATGGTCAGTGCGGAGTTTTCCGCCTGGTCGGACAACAGGTTGCCCTTCTGATCGACCACGGTGACCTGGGACTTGTTCAGCTCGGGAACACTGGTCGCCACCAGGTTGACGATGGCCATGACCTGGCCGGGCTCCAGGGAACGGCCGGAGTAGAGTTCTACCAGGACCGAGGCGCTGGGCTTGCGTTCATCACGCACGAACACCGAGCTTTTGGGAATCGCCAGGTGTACCCGGGCGCCCTTGACGTTGTTCAGGCTGGAGATGGTGCGAGCCAGCTCGCCTTCCAGGCCGCGACGGTAACGGGTCGCCTCCATGAACTGACTGGTACCCAGGCCCTGCTCTTTATCGAGGATCTCGAAACCGACGTTGCCGTCACCCGGCGCTACGCCAGCCGCGGCCAGCTTCAGGCGGGCTCGGGACAGGTCATCGGCCTTGACCAGCAAGGCGCCGGAATTGGGCTCTACGGTGTAAGGAATGTCGGCAGAGGCCAGGGTATCCATGACCTGCTTGGCGTCCATACCCGCCAGGCTGCCGTACAGCGGCCGGTAATCGGGTTGCTGGGACCACAGCACCACGGCAAAACCAATCGCCACACTGGCGGCCAGGCCCACCAACAGGCCGACCTGACGCAGCATGGTCATCTGGGACAGGTTTTCCAGGAAGGACAAACCGAACAGCGGCGGTTTACCGTCGATCGGGGCGGCCTTGGCCGGTACGTTATCGGCGACTGCTTCTGCCATGACTCAATCTCGTCCTTAAACCGGCATCTGCATGATGTCTTGATACGCTTGAACCAGCTTGTTGCGAACCTGGGTCAAGGCTTGAAAAGACACGCTGGCCTTTTGCGAGGAAATCATCACGTCCGTCAGGTCGACACCGCTCTTGCCAATTTCAAAGGCACTGGACAGCTGATTGGACGCCTGCTGAGTGTCATTGACCTTGTTCACGGCCTGGCCAAGCATGTCAGCAAAGCTGCTGCCGCTGACTTCTGCCACCGCGGCGGATTTAGGCTGCGACATTGCGTCCATCTGCATGGCACGCATATCCAGCATCAACCGATTAAATTCAACACCTTGGCTCATGGTCTACTCTCTCTGACGACCCGCAATTTTTTGACGCTCACTCAGCGGTTAGTGAGGTGTTAGCAACAAGGGTGCCAGCTCCATGGCCCTTATCGACAAAAGCCCATCCCGGGCTTGCCTCTCACAGATCAGGTCGCGAACAGATAGGCCTCGACGTCCATTCCAGCATCGCGCATCTGCGCCAACTTGTAGCGCAAGGTCCGCGGGCTGATACCCAGGCGTTCCGCGGCCTCCTTGCGTCGCCCGCGCTCGGAGCGCAGGGTATCGATGATCATCTGAAACTCCCGGCGCCGCAGGTCATCGCCCAGGCCGCCGGATTCTTGAGCCGGCACCTCCACCTCGGCAGCCGTGCCACGCGCTGCCATCTGCACCACGGGCGCCAGCGCCGGCAGCGGAGCACAAGCCACAGGGCCGGCAAGACAGAAATCTTCCGGCTGGATCAAGCCCCCCTGCTGCAGGATCAATGCGCGCTGCAATGCGTTGTCCAGTTCTCTAACGTTGCCTGGCCATGGATAGGCCAGCAGGCACTCCTGGGCCTTGGCCGATAGCCTGGCCGCCGCGTGCTTCATTTTATTGACGTGCTTGGCCAGCAGGCGCTCGGCCAGCGGCAGGATATCGGCGGTACGCTCGCGCAACGGCTTCCAGGCCAGAGGAAATACCGACAAACGGTAATACAAGTCCTCGCGGAAACGACCGGCCGCTACCTCCCCCGCCAGATCGCGGTTGGTGGTGGCGACCACGCGGATATCCAGGGTGATCGGCTTGCGCGCACCCACCCGCTCCACTTCGCGCTCCTGCAAGACCCGCAGCAGCTTGGCCTGCAAGCCCAGAGGCATTTCGGAAATCTCGTCCAGCAGGATGGTGCCACCATCGGCCTGCTCGAACTTGCCGGGCTGGGCAGCGATGGCCCCTGTGAAAGAGCCCTTTTCGTGCCCGAACAAAGTGGCTTCGAGCATGTTGTCCGGGATGGCCGCGCAGTTGATGGCGATAAACGGCTGATTGACTCGATGGGAATGCTGATGGATATAGCGCGCCAGCACCTCCTTGCCAGTGCCGGATTCACCGGAAATCAGCACCGTGGAGTCACTGCGGGCCACCCGCGCCGCCAGCTCCAGCAACTGAGCGCTGGCTGGTTCGAAGGCCACAGGCCCCTCATCCTCGCCAACACCCAGGCTGCCCAAGGCATGGCGCGCCACCAGGTCCAGCAGGGCCCGCGGCTCGAAAGGCTTGACCAGATAATCGGCCGCCCCCTGGCGCATGGCGTCCACGGCACGCTCGACGGCGCCATGGGCAGTCATCAGCAACACCGGCAGTTGTGGCTGGCGGGCTCGCAGCAGGCCAAGCAATTGATGACCGTCCATGCCCGGCATGTTGACGTCGCTGACCACCAGGCTGAAGGGCTCGAAGGCCACCGCTTCCAATGCTTCCTCAGCACTGCCGACAGCCTTGTAGTCATGACCGGCCAGCAGCAGGGTATCCGCCAGGGCCTCGCGCAATGCGCGGTCGTCTTCAACCAGTAGAACCTTGATTGCCATTACCTTCACTCCACTCCATGCACGCTGGAGAACAGAGGCAGTGTCACCAGCGCACAAGTACCGCGCCCAGGACGCGAGCGCAGCGACAATTCTCCCTGATGAGCACGGGCTACCGCCTTGACCACCGTCAGGCCCAGCCCGGTTCCATTGGCCTTGGTGGTGAAGAACGGCTCTCCCAGGCGCTCCAGGACCGCGGCGTCGATACCACTGCCACTGTCACTGATGCACAGCCGCAAGGTGTCGCCGCGGCTGTACAGGTGCACCTTGAGTCGCGCCGCGCCGGCACTGGCCTGCACCGCGTTCTCGATCAGATTGAGCAAGGCGCCCACCAGAGTGTCGCGATTGCACAGCAACTCACCGTGGTGGCTATCGCACTGCCAGCGCACGGCAACGTCCTGCACATGGGTCAGGGCCGCGGCCTGCAACGACTGCAACAGCGACTTGGGCGTCAGGCGATCGGTCAGGGGCAATTCGCCACGGGCGAACACCAGCATGTCGCGCACTTGATGTTCCAGCTCGTGCAAACGCTCCTTGAGCCGCCCGGCAAAGCGCTGATGGGTAGCTACCGGCAGTTCCTGCTCAGTGAGATGGCTGGCGTACAGCAAGGCCGCCGACAACGGCGTGCGGATCTGGTGAGCCAGGGAGGCAACCATCTTGCCCAGGGAGGACAGACGCTCATGACGGGCCAACTGGTCTTGCAGATGACGGGTTTCAGTCAAGTCATTGAGCAGCACCAACTGCCCGGGCTCGGCATCCAGCGAGCGCGTGGCAATCGACAGGCGTCGACCGTCGCGCAGGGAAATTTCATGGCCATCGTCTTCGCGAGGGGCAAAGCTGCGGGCGATGATGTTGCGCCACAACTGCCCTTCCAGCGGCAGCCCCAGCAGCTCGCAGGCTGCCGGGTTGGCCTCGGTGACGATGCCATGACCATCAATCACGATGACCCCGCCCGGCAACAGGTCCAGCAGGTTCTGCAGACGATTGGCCAGACGCTCCTTTTCCGCCAGCTCCTGCATGCGCTGGGCGCTGACCACCGCCAACTCGCCCTTGAGCTCGGTCACCCGGGCCTCAAGCATGCTGTAGGAGTCAGTAAGTTGGCTCGACATCTGGTTGAACAAGGCGAAGGCCTGCTCAAGACCTAGCCGGCTTGCCTGCTCTACGGACGACGATTGCCCCTGTGCATCAGGGGCAGGAGACATCTGGGCGGCTTGGGGCATCGTGCACTCTCGCGTGGCTGACCGTCAGTTAAACGGAACGTTGCAAGAGACTTAGCAATACCCGTGCCTAAAAAAAACCACCCAGTTTTCAAAGACTTGAAAAACCGGCGTCAATCATCCGCCTGTTCATCACCCTCACGACGGCTCATACCGTACTTGCGCATCTTCTCCACCAGGGTGGTGCGACGGATGCGCAAACGCTCTGCAGCCCGCGCCACGATGCCATTGGCGTCGTCCAGCGCCTGCTGGATCAGCCCTTGCTCCAGGCTGCCGAGGTAGTCCTTCAGGTCCAGGCCTTCCGGCGGCAGCATGGCCGTGGCGGCGAAGTCTGGCGCGTGACCGTTGATCGCTACGCGCTCTTCCAGATCGCTGCGCAGGCTGTCCACCAACTGCTCGTCTTCGTCATCCACATAGCGGAACTTCTTCGGCAACTCGACGACGCCAATCACACCATAGGGATGCATGATCGCCATGCGTTCCACCAGGTTGGCCAGCTCACGAACGTTACCCGGCCAGCCATGCCGGCACAGCGACATGATGGCGGCAGAGTTGAAGCGGATAGAACCGCGCTTCTCGTGCTCCATTCGCGAAATCAGCTCATTCATCAGCAGCGGAATGTCTTCCACTCGCTCACGCAGCGGCGCCATTTCAATGGGGAACACGTTGAGGCGGTAGTACAGATCCTCACGGAAGCTGCCTACCTCGATCATGCTTTCCAGATTCTTATGGGTGGCAGCGATGATTCGCACATCAACACCCTGGGTCTTGTTGCTGCCCACGCGCTCGAACGTGCGCTCCTGCAGCACCCGCAACAACTTGACCTGCATCGGCAGTGGCATATCGCCAATTTCGTCGAGGAACAGGGTGCCGCCATTAGCCAGCTCGAAACGCCCGGCACGACTGGTGATAGCGCCGGTGAACGCGCCCTTTTCATGGCCAAACAGCTCACTTTCCAGCAGCTCTGCCGGAATGGCGCCGCAATTGACCGGCACGAAAGGCGCGTCGCGCCGCTTGGAGTGATAGTGCAGGTTGCGCGCTACCACTTCCTTGCCCGTTCCCGACTCGCCAAGGATCAGCACGCTGGCGTCGGTATCCGCCACCTGCTGCATCATCTGCCGCACATGCTGGATGGCGCGACTGGTACCCACCAGGCTGCGGAAAAGATTGGGTTCACGGTGACGACCGCGCTCACGGGCCTGATCGTACATTTCACGATAGACCTGGGCTCGGTGCAGGGAGTCCAGCAATTTGCTGTAGCTGGGAGGCATTTCCAGGGTGGAAAGCACACGACGACGCTGGTCTTCAGGCAGATCAATGGAAGAATTTTCGCCCATCAACAGCACCGGAAGGAACTCATCCCAGGTTGAGAGTGTCTTTAACAGGCCCAGAAGTGCACCAGGAGCATTTACGGTCCCGATGAGGACGCAAATTACTTCGCGACTTGACGACAAAGAGCCGACAGCCTGCTGCCAGTCATGGCTACCGCAGGGTAAATTTTCTTCGCCAAGAAAATTTAAAATCACCGCCAGGTCGCGGCGGCGCACGCTATCGTCATCGATCAGCAGAATTTTGGTTTCACGCCACATGCAATAGCAACTTCCCTAGTCAACTCAATGCCCAGATAAGGGGCAAGCTAGACGCGCTTGTAGGCATTTTCTGCCTTATAGACGCCTGAAATCTGAAAACAGCCACTAGTTAAGTCAAAAAAGCGTGCACAGTCAAATTTATGGCGCGCAGTGTTCGGGATTAACTCAACATCAACCGAACAAATGGTAAACCTTTGCCGCGTTCTGTGCTTGCTGGATCTGCGACATCTCGTCGACTATCGCCTGGCGCTCCCCTGTTGCCACCTCAAGCAGCTGCCGGTAGACCCCCAACAACTCCTCCAGATTGTCGCGCAGTGCCGCCTCGTCGACCTCAGCCTCGCTGAGCACGTCCTCCATGCATGAACGGCACGCCAGGTCCAGCTCGCCAATGGCTTGCCAGTTGCGTTCGGCGAGGGCGCCGACCAGCGCCTCACGGGTTTCTTCAATGCGTTGCAGGACAGCACTCATGGTGTTCCTCCTTAAAACTGCGGACCCGGTGCGGCAATGGCATCCCAGCCATCCTTGACCGTACGCAGCAGATCGGCGACCTCATCGAGAATCTTCGGATCGGTCTTGATATTGGCTTCAGCCAGGCGCTTCATCATGTAGGTATACAGACTGTCCAGATCCCCCAGGGTATCCAGGGAGTTTTCCAGGTCCAGACCTTCACGCAGACCACCAATGATGCCGATGGCCTTGCTGATGAATATGCCTTTGTTGGCGATATCCTTGCGCTCGATTGCCCCCTTGGCCTGAGCGATACGATCCAGGCCGCCTTCCATCAGCATCTGCACCAGACGGTGGGGACTGGCTTCGGAGGTCTGCGCCTGCGCACCGATCTTCTGGTACTGCCGAAGGGCTAACATCGGATTCATGTAATACCTCTTCAAAACTCAAGGGTTCGTATAAGCAATATATCGACGCAACGTCAAAAAACTTTAGGCCAAATACAAAAGCCCGGAGCGCTGAAAAACGCTGCCGGGCTTTTGGCGCTGAGTGAATATCAGCCTTTTTGCTGGGCGGTCAAGGCTTCAAACATCGACGTGATGTTACTGGCGGTGGCCTTCAGCTTGCCCACCAGGGTGTCCATGTCGTTGTACTTCTTGGTCAGCACCGCTGTCAGGGTAGCTACCCGGCGATCCAGGGCATCCTGTTGATCGCTGAGCTTTTTCTTGGTGATATCCAGGGTCTTGGTACGAGTGGTCAGGATCCCCTCGGTCATGCTACCTACACCCTGGGTAAACGGCTTGATCGCGTTAGTCATGCGTTCCAGCAGACCCGGGTTGGTACCATCACCGGTAAACAGCTTCTGCACTTCACCACCGAGCTTCTTGTCGGTCATGGCAGCCGTGAATTTCTTGTCGTCGAAATCCAGTGCACCGGTCTTCTGGTTGGTGGTGATCCCCAACTGCGCCAGCACTGTCAACTTGTCGCCGGCGCCCGTTTCGGACAGTGGTGCACGAATAGCCGCCAGAATCGAACGAGGCAGCGAGTCACCAGTGAGCTGTGCCGGGATGGTCGGGTTGCCACTGTCATCCAGGGAAGGCTTGGTCAGCGTAGTAATGCCGTTGGCCACGGCGTTATAGGCGTCGACAAACTTCTGGATCGAGGTCTTAAGACCCTCAGTGTTTGTGGCAACTGTCACGGTGATCGGCGTGGTGGTTGGCGCAACCAGATTGAGCTTAAGACCGGAAATGGCCTGCGTGACTGTATTGGTCTTGCTGGTCAGTTGCATGCCGTCGACGCTGAAAACCGCGTCCTTGGCCAGCCCACCGATATTGCCGGATGAGGCGGCGGAAGCCGGATTGGTATCACTCGACATCGGCTGAGTGCCATCGATCTCCAAACCGGCAATACCGCTGACAGAAATGTCGGTGCCTGCACCGGTCTTTTCGGAGCCGATCACCAGTCGCGAACCGAACGAGTCGGTCACGATGTTCGCGCTGAGCCCGGCCATGTTCATCTTCGAATCAGCGTTGATCGAGTCACGCACCGATTGCAGCGTCGCATTGGCGCCGACGGTCAACGGGTAGTTAATGCCATTTTGAGTGATGTTTAACGTACCACTCGGAATGGCACTGGTATTTCCTCCGCTAAAAGCCGCACTGGCCACTTTTGACGAAGTTGCAAGATTTTTGACGGTAACCGAGTATTTGCCGGCAACCGCATAGTTGTCTGCGGTGGCGTCTACGGTCTTGCTGTCGCTGGAGGTCGCAGCGAAACCGGCAAAGGCGGGATTCACAGAGCTTCCCAGCCCAGCAACCGACAACGTGCTCTGGAAGGTCGACAACAATGACTGCAATGTCCCGATACCAGAAATGCTGGCGCTATTGGTGGTGGTCGCGCGATCGATCTGACCTTGCTTGGCCGCCTTGTCAGCAGCTACCAACGCCTTGACGATAGCACCGGTGTCGAGGCCGGAACCCAAGCCGGTACCCGGTAGAATTGGACTTGCCATGTGTCTCTCCCTTCAGTGTGCCGCCAGTCTTTTGACCACAACAGCGCTCAAACGTAACCAGCAACAATTTTCATGCCAGCTGTCAGGCCTTGGCACTGAACAACAGACTACTCGCATCATTCAAGCTATTGGCCAGTTTCAGCACTTCTTCATTGGGGATCTGGCGAACCACTTCACCCGAATCACTGGCAATGACTTTGACCACGACCTTTCCGGAAGGCTCGTCGATCGAGAATTCTAGATTGCGCTTGACCGACTGGACGAATTTTTCAATTTCCTGAACGGCCATTTTCAACTTTTCCTGCTCGGTCCGAGCTTCTTTCTTACTGTCCTGAGCTGCGGTTTTGGCAACTGCAGGAACGACCTCTCGAGGCTTCTCCACGGGCTTGTCAGCGACAGGCGTCACCGGCTTGGCCGCTGGATAAGACAAGTTCAGCTTCACGCTCATATCCATGTCCATCACCTCTTAAAGTAAAAAAGCGAGAGAGCACGACCAGCGCACTCCCCCGCCAAAGCTTAGCCGGCTATTACTGAAGCAGTTTCAGTACAGCGGATGGCAGTTGGTTGGCCTGGGCCAGAACTGCGGTCGAAGCTTGTTGCAGAGTCTGCTGCTTGGTCAGCTGGGCAGTTTCAGCAGCGAAGTCGGTATCTTGTACGCGACCCAGTGCAGCACTGGCGTTTTCGTTGATGTTCTGCAGGTTGGAGATGGTGCTGGTCAGACGGTTCTGGGCAGCACCGAGGTCCGCACGGCTGGAGTTGATGGTAGCCAGAGCCTTGTCGATGGCGTCCATCGCGGCCTTGGTGTTGGTCTCGGCAGTGGTGCTGTCGTTACCGGTGATGTTGATGGTGCCGGAGTCAACGCCCAGGGTGGCAGCGTCGAAGCCGCTGTCCAGGGTGATGGTGATCTGGTTGGTGGAACCGGTGTTGGAACCAACCTGGAAGGTCATGGTGCCAGCGGAACCGTCGATCAGGTTCTTGCCGTTCAGGTTGGTCGACTTGGCGATACGAGTCAGCTCGTCCGACATCTGAGCAAATTCTTTGTTCAGAGCAACGCGGTCTTGAGTACCGTTGGAGTCGTTTCGCGACTGAACAGCCAGTTCACGCATACGCTGCAGGATGTTGGTGGATTCTTGCATCGCGCCTTCAGCGGTCTGGGCGATGGAGATACCGTCGTTGGCGTTTTTGATCGCCATGGTCTGACCACGGATCTGCGAAGTCATGCGGGTAGCGATCTGCAGGCCGGCGGCGTCGTCTTTTGCGCTGTTGATCTTCAGGCCGGAAGACAGGCGAGTCATCGAAGTCGACAGAGCGTCGGAAGCGCGGTTCAGGTTTTTCTGAACGTTCAACGACGTGACGTTAGTGTTTACTGTTAAAGCCATGACGAATTCCTCGTTGGTTGGGTACTGCGGCTTCCGGCCCTGGCAACCGCCGGGTAATGGCCTAGAGAACCTTCGTAATAGTTATCGTCGGTAATGCAAGTTGCTTTAGGGCTTTTTCAAAAATATTTGCCATCACCCGGCCATCCCTTGGAAAACAAGGGGTTAAGCCGACACCGAACGAAAAACTGACGCCAGAAAATACCCACCAAAAACCCTCGCCCAGCCTGCCGCACCGCTCATCCACCAAACTCGGCCTGCAACCAGTCCAGCAGCTCGTATTCCAGATAGTCGGCCAACCCCAACCAGTTCTGCCCTTCCTGGCACGCCAGCATCAGAGTCAGCAATTGCGCCCAATCCTGCTGGACAGGCAGCGCAGCTCCATCCACCAACGACTGGATGGGATCGAACAGCTCAACCATGACACCCACCGCCTCGACATCACGCCCCAGACGAAACAGATCGGCGACTTCTCTGGCTCGGGAAAACACAGGCTCTAGCTGATTCATTGAGCAAAATCCGGGTGAAAGGTGGTACCGAGGATCATCGCGCCATCACGGCTGGTATTGAAAAACGCCACTTCAGGCTGACTGCTGATGTAGCGCTCCAGTTCGCACAGGTAACCGCGGAAGTTGAGCTGAGTCTTGACTCGCTGACCATGACCATCGAGCACCCAGTGCCGGGCGGCACCGAGCTGAGGCCCTAAATCGCCATCATGCCAGCCGGCATGGGTACGGTTCCTGGGGAACGCGAAATCCGCACCAAACAAAGTGATACGTCGCCCCCCCATCTTCACCGCCAGATCCACAGCCGGGTGAATCACGCTGCCACCGGCATGCAGCAGTGCCCGAGGTATGCGCTGGCGCAATGCCTGGAACACCGGGCTGGAGGAGTACGCCACATACCGTGGCCCGAGCCAGCCTTCAAGGACCTGGGGGTCCGCTAGCGGCATATATACCAGGGTGGTGCCTTCGCTACCCTGAGCCGGCAAATGCCGCGTAGAGATACGCTGATCGATGCTCACCACCAGATCCACGCGAATGCCCTCGTTGAGCAGTGGCTGATAAGCCGTATCGACACAGATAAGCAAAGGCCGCTGCGGCTGCCCGGCCACAGCGCGCAATGCTGCGTAATGCTGTTCGAGGCTTGGCCCCGTGGCGATGACAAAGACCTCACTCCCGGGGTGACTCTCGAAGAGGCCCGCGACATCTTTATCCATCCCGACCCAAGGCTCGATTGCCGCCAGACGCTCGGCGATGGATGCAATATCCGGGGCGAACCGGCGATTATTGAACGACAGGTGCATCTCGCTGATCAGCCGGTCGCGGATCTTTGCGTTGTAGTCATCGGCCAACACTAGTTCGGCTGGCAAGGCAAAGAATGGCAGCGCAATCTCCGGCAGATCGCCGGCATACAACAACTCGACACGCGAATCAGCCAGCCAGGCCTGCTGCTCCAGCAATTGCAGCACCAACTTGAACAGCGCGCCATTGAGGATGTGCACATACAAGCGCACCAACCCCGGACGCTGGAGCAGCTCCAGTTGCAAATCTCCAAGGCCACAGCCGTATAGATGCAACACCGGCGCCTCAGGCAGGCTGGCAGCCTGGACCCGCGCCTCGTGGCCGCGGTCATGACGACTGGTCAACTGGACCCCACCAATACTCAGCGTTGCCCCCAGGCCTTCCAGAAGATCGGCCTGCAACGAAGCAGTCTCTTCAGCCCGCACCCGTGCCAGCAGCGCAGGCCAGCGCTCGCCAATCACCCGGGCGTTGTGTTCAAAGCTGTCGCTCATGCTGCCTCGCTTATCACTCGTACAAAAAAATAGCGCTCAAGATTACACCTTGAGCGCCAAGATCTGTTGACATTTGCGAACCAGCCACGCAGCGCTTCGAGGCACCGCAGCCGCCACCCAAAGGCTGGCGACACCCTCATACCGCGAAAGGGGGAAGTCAGGAGCGGTAGATGATGGCCGACCCCCAGGACAGGCCAACGCCGAAGCCACTGAGGGCAACGCGCCTCCAGCTGGAATCGAACATGTGCTTTTCCAGCAGCAGTGGAATGCTGGAGGACACGGTATTGCCGGTCTCCACCATGTCCTTGATGAACTTGTCGGGGTTGCCTTCGAAACGCCGGGCCACCGCATCGACGATCGCCGCGCTGCCCTGGTGAATGCAGAAGGCATCGATATCGTCAGACTTCAGCCCCGACTCATCCAGCAACTCGTGCAGGTGTGCCGGCACTTTCAGCAGAGCGAAGTTGAACACCTGACGGCCGTTCATGAAGAACACACCATCGGTGACCTTCAGGTGCGGAGCCCCCGAACCATCGGTACCGAACTTGGCCTTGCCCAGCTGCCAGGTGGCGTCCTCGCCCAGCCAGGTGGCCGTGGCGGCGTCACCGAACAGCATGGTGGTATTGCGATCTTCGGGATCGACAATCTTCGAGTAAGGGTCAGCGGTGACCAGCAGGCCATTCTTCAGGCCAGCAGCTTCCATGAACCCCTTGATGGCATAGATGCCGTAGACGTACCCGGAGCAACCCAGGGAAATATCAAAGGCCGCGACGGTGGTGGGCAGGCCCAGCTTGTCCTGTACGATCGCCGCGGTATGAGGCAAACCTTCTTCGTCACCGTTCTGGGTAACCACGATCAACACATCGATGGCTTCGCGCTTGAGTTCCGGGTTAGCGGCAAACAATGCATTGACTGCTTCGACACACAGATCGGAGGTTTCTTGCCCGGCGTCTTTGCGCGGCAGGAAGGCCGAACCGATCTTGCCCAGGATGAACTCTTCATCCTTGGCGAATTTTGCACCTTGTGCGTAATTGTCCACGCCGGCTACAGGCACGTAGCTCGCAATGCTTTTTATGCCAATCATTACGGCTTCCCAATAATAAACAGCTCAATACCCCCGCGCGATGACCGAGCAGGGGCTGCCGAAAAAACACAGATACTTGCGCCGAAACACGGCGGTATCGGGAAGAACCAAGGGCTATCACTGGACCTGTCACACAGGGCTGGCGCCATCTTCCCGGGCGATACAATACAGTGAAGATGCACGTTATGACTCACAGGTCACGCTATTGTGGCGAATTTGCCAGTCAAGGGCCTATTCGACGAATGCCCATTCCAGCGCGTTGTAGTGCTTGGAAGCCTGCCCCAACCCAGGGGCCTGCAATACGAGATAGGTACGTTGCCTTTGAGCAGCACCCGATTCAGGCGCCCAACCTGTCGTGCAACCCAAACACCTCCATGCTGCTCGGCAACGCCAGTGGAGATGATCAGCGACTCACCGATAACCGCGCCAAGGAGTACCAGCAAAACATCAATAGTCTATTGAGCATGCTGGAACTCCTTGCGGCATTGATCAGTTGCCAAGCAACTGCTGCCAGTCCACCCGGCTCGCGGTCCCCAGGGCAAAGCCCTTGCCAGTCAACGCCAGGTTCTGGTTGTAGGCCGTATCCTGCGCAAAGCGCGCCGCCCATTTGTCTTTCAGAGCTGCCAAGGCCTGTGGATCTTGCGCCAGGGTGCCGGGATGCATGACCTGCGCTTGCGGAGTCAGGACGGTGAGATAACCGGCATCGGCCACCTTCAGGCACAGGTCGACATCGGCGAAGGCCTGGTCGAAATGCTCCTCGTCCAAACCACCTACGGCCTCGAACAACGCCTTGGCGATCATCAGGCAGACGCCGGATACCGCCGAGTAATTCTTCTCCACCCAGAGGCTGTTCATGTAGCCCGGAGCATCCTTGGCCTCTCCGGCGAAGGCTGCGCCCATCTGGCCATTGAGGCCGAGGATCAGGCCCGCCTGGGTGGTCATGCCGCGCTCATTCACCAGCCTGGCGCCGACAATCCCGATCTCCGGACGCTGTACCTGGTTGAGCAGGCTGTCGATCCAGTTGGCATTGACCACTTCGGCATCGGCCGAAAGCAGCAACAGGTACTCCCCCTTGGCTTCAGCGCAGGCTGCATTGTGCAGTGCCGAAGTGCTCACCCGCTGGCCGCTGCGCAACACCCGGATCCGCTCCCCCTGGCGTTCCAGGCTGGCCAGCCAGCTATCGAGTTCGGCGTTCTGGCTGTGGTTCTCGGCAATCAGCACCTCGTAACGCTGGTAGCGGGTACGTTGCAGCACACTCACCAGACAGCGTTGCAGCTCGGCGAAGTTGTCCTGGCTCGGCAGAATGATCGAAACCAGCGGCCGCTCGGCATGTTGATAGTCGATCTGGTAGGTCCCTGGCTGGGCAGAACTGACCTGAGCCCGATACCCACGATTGGCCAGGTGACGGCTCAGTACCTGGCGCTCCTCGGCATTTTCCCCGGCTGGCGCAGCCTGGCAGATCAGCAGCGGCTCGGCGAGATGAGCCAGGCCGGCCAGACCACCGTCCTCGATCAGGCGCAGAGCCAGATCCAGCTCGACGGCCCGAGCAAACTCGCGATTGAACCCACCTGCCTGCACCAGCACTTCACGGTGCAGCAGCCAATGGCGCGCCATCAGATTGGGGGCGCTTTGCAGCAGGTCCAGATTGACTCCGGGACGGAACACGTGACGCAAGGTGCCATCGGCTTGCCGCTGCACCTCATCCATCGCCACGGCCCTGATGCCTTTGGCGCCCAGCAACTCCAGGCTTGCCCGCAGCAGCCCGCTTGCGGTGAGCTGGTCACCCGCCTCCATCAGGAGTACCCAGTGCGCTGTGGACTGCGCCACCAGCTGATTCAGGCGCTCGATATAGTTGCCCTGGCTGACCTTGACGAAGTGCACAGTGTCCTGTGCCGTGGTCATCGCCGGCAGATCGCCGGTGGTCAGCACCACCAGCTTGAATGCCTTGCAGTGGTTGGCCATCAGGGAATCGAAAGTGGCTTGCAACTTGATCATGTCGGCGTCGAGGTCGAGCAGCAGAATCTGAAACTGCGGCCCACCGGCGCGCCTTCCCAGCAGATGGGCGATCGACTTGAACTGACCCGGTTTCGGGCCACGGCCTTCCAGCCAGCTGAACAACTGCCCGGACTGGGTATTGGCAAACAACGCGCTGCTATCGGTGGCCGGCAGCGCCTTGAGGCGGGCTGCCCACTCCTGCAGTTCGCGGAACACCTCCACTTCGTCGGTATCGCGCATCGACTCGGCAAGGCGCTTGACCACGGTGAAGTTGAACAGGTTCAGCGCCATGGCTTCCCACAGCCGGCTGCGAAGGGTTCGCGCCGTGTCATTCGAGTGCACCCGCAGCAATTCCTCCTGCTTGAGCAGCACCCCTTCCAGCTCATTGAGCTGCAGGCGCCCCGCAGGCATCGCATGCACAAGAAACTCGATCTGCGTCAACAGATCGAACATCGGCTGGTTGTAGAACGGCATTTCGACAAACTGCTCCGAGCCGAAAGCACGCACCGGGTCCTTGCCGACCTCGCTCCAGGTGGAGCGAAAGATCATCACACCCTTGAGCGAACGGCCACTTTCAAGGCACTCGGCCAAGGCGGCAAAGCTGTCCAGCGCCAGCTGCTTCATCTGCTGCGCATCCGGGCCTTCGCAGTTGTGCGGCAGGGTCGCAAGAAACTCGGCAAATTGCTGATGCTGGGCCAACGAGCCGGCATCCTTGCTGCTCAGCAACGCCTGAATGCGGGCGGTGCGCTCCAGGGCCTCCCTATTGGCCTCACGAACAATGAACGGAACCGGCAGGATCCGCGCCTTGGCAGTGGCCAACAGGAAGAAGGCGTAACCGATATCCAGCCACTCGGCGCTCACCGCAGGTAGCAACTGGCTGTACCACTGGCGCAGCACATCGGTGCGGGTCACGGCATTGAAGGGGCTCAGGTAATGCCCCATGAAACTCATGATCCGCTCACGCCCGTTCGCGGCGGCGAAGTCTTCGGGCCCCTTGCGATCGCGCAGGTAATAGCTGGTTTCCAGGACCCGCGCCGAATACATCAGGCCATAGCCATGGCAGACCGCGTAATCGGGGTGGGCATCAAGGAAAGCTAGCGCGGCGCTAATCCCATCGGCGATCAAAAAGTCGGTGTCGCTGGCAATCGCCAGGTAGGGCGTGTCGACCAGGCCCACACCGTAAGTCAGCTTGCCCTGCTGGTCCTGCCGGGAAAACTGTGGCACGTGGCGGTAATCCACCTTCGGGAATTGGCGAGCCAGAGACTCGTCCGCCTTTTCCGAGGAATCCAGAACCAGGATGGAACAGGCAAAGCTGCTGTAGTAGCGCAGCGCTCGCTGTGCCAGCGCCTTGGCCTCGTGGGTCAATAGTACCAGAGTGAAACGCTCACTCATCGGGGCTGCATCCTCGTTTGCTTTTGTTTGAACCCACATCTGTCCATTCCCTCATCCGGCTGATCGCCTGGAACCTCAAATCATTAATGTTGTACGAACCCGATCCCGGCATGTCCCTCTCGGCTCATCCATCCCGCGAGCGCAACTGCGCCCCTGGATGCGCCAAAGAATTGGCTTGAGAACTGCTCAACACCTGGCCAACGCTACGCCTGACTCCAGGCACCGGCCACAACAGGCGAGCCAGGAGCTACCCGCACGCGTGCGCTACACCCATGAGCGCCGGCAGCCACACTCGGTCATCGACAGCGTTCGTTTTATGACAATTGCCAGCAAGGCTGCAGGAAACGCGCCAGTTCCATCGGTGCGTAGAGCGCAGCCCCCGCCACTGCGAGAGGCCACGCAAGAAACAAAAAAGCCACGCTTGGCAGGCGTGGCTTTTTTTTGCAGCGGCTTCTTCAGTCTGCCAACCAGCCCCACATCCAGTGCTGCAGGTTGTCGGGGCCCAGCATGAAGTCGCGCCGCACCGCCTCGCGCAGTTCATCTCCCATGCGGTAGCTGGCAACAGGGTCGCTGAGGTGCATGCGGATCGCCTGCAGCCACTCTTCGGTCGTGTTGCTGCGAACCCTGGTGCACGGCAGGAAGCCACGATAGGCCTCAGTGTCGGTACAAATGACCGGGTAGCCGCAGGCTCCGTACTCCAGCAACCGCAGGTTGCTCTTGCAGTCATTGAAAATATGGAACTCCAGAGGTGCCAGAGCCAGGTCGAGGTTCAGGCTGGCGAGCTTGAGTGGGTAACCCTGCAAGCCGATCGCCGGATGGAACTCGTGCACATAAGGGCGCAAGGCATCGGGGCACATGCCGAAGAACACCCATTCCACCTCAGAGGCCAGTTCACGCACGACATCGGCAATGACCTCCAGGTCCCCGGTGTGACTGGTGCCCCCACCCCAGCCGACCCGCGGCTTGCTGGAAGTACCGCGACGGCTGCTCAGCCCCGCCCAGGGCTCAGGGGCGAGCATATTGGGTACTACCCTGATATCGCTGTGCATGTCCGACAGGACATCCGCCAGCGGCTGAGTGGTGACCACCAGCCGATCGCACAGGGCAATGCCGTCACGCAGCATCTGCTCGATGTTCGCCGGCTTGTTGCGAGCATGGCTGTTTTTCTTTGGCGCGCTGACCACGTAATCATCGAGTTCGAAGACCCGCAACGCACTGGAGTACTTCTTCATTCGCAGAATGTCGCTGGCCGCGCCGTCGCTGTAGCGCCCCTGGAGCACGATGGTATCGGGCGACAAACGCTCGATTTCCACGGTGGTCGGAGATTCGTATGCCACCCGAGCGATGACCCTGCCTGCAGCTTCCAGCTCGCGCAGTGGCCCGGTGACCCGGTAATGCCCGACCGCGCTGCTGTTGACCGGCAAGCCGAGCACCAGCGGCAAGGCTCGTGAGCAGAACGGGTTCCAGTTGTTGCGCAGGCTGGGTTCCAGGCTGAAACTGGAGAACCCCAGGCTCAGGGCCGGATTGTAGGCTGGATCGCGAGCGATCTTCGGCAGCCACTGACGGTAGAAGCGCTCCTGTTCAGCCTCCTGCATCTGCTGCTGCTCAGGCGCCTGCGGTGGCGCCAACGCCGGGGCCAGCATCAGGGTGGCGTGGGGGGTCCAGACCACCAGGTAGCCATCGCGATCGACGCGCAGGCACAGGTCGGCTTCACCCAGGTCAGCGCCGAAACTCTGTTCATCCAGCCCGCCCAGACTGTCGAACACGTCCTTGCGGATCATCAGGCAATCGCGGCTGACCGCACTCCAGTTCTGCACCACCTGCAGACGCTGCATATAACCACGGGCACCCAGTGCCTCGCCGATGAACGGCGAGCCCACGGGCCCAGACATGCCCAGTACCTGCCCGGCATGCAGGATGGAGCCATCGGTAGCAAGGATGCGCGCCCCCACGACAGCCACCTCCGGACGCTGGGCCTGGTTGAGCAGCTCGTCCAGCCAGTCGCTGGTGCAGATCCGTGTGTCGTGGCTGAGCAACAGCAGGTAGTCGCCGCGAGCCTGGGCCGCAATGCTGTTGGTCAAGGCCGCCTGGTTGGCGGGGCCGGCATAAGGCAAGACCCGCAGCATGTTGCCCCCCAACTGCCCCATGGCCGCCAGCCAGTCGGCCATGTCCGGGTCGCGACTGCCGGCAGCCACCAGCAGGATCTCGTAATGGTTGTAGGCGGTCTGCTCGATCAGGCCTTCGACGCAACGCTGCAAGGCCGGCAGCGAATCCCCGCAGGTGAGGATGATCGACACCAGCGGCCGCGCACCGTGCTGATAGTCGATGCGATTGAGCAAGGGCAAATCATCATGGCGGACCCGGTACTGCACGCCGATGCGCTGCAAGTGCGCAGCGACCAGCCCCTCACTGGCTTCGATGACCTGGGGCCGGGACAGCCACTTTGCGAACGGGAACTCGGACTCGATCTGGATATCGGCAATATGCTCGATGGTTTGCGGGCCCACATTTTCCACCAGCCGCCACAACAGATCCTGGGGCGCCAGCTCGCCACGTGCGCAATCGAAGCCTCCCTCGCTCAGGAAACGCTCGCGGGAAAAGGCCAGCGAGCGCCCGACATAAGGGTAGGCACGCATCAAATCGAGGTTAAAGTCGGGCTTGAACACCGGTTCGGTTGACTGACCATCAAGCAATGCGCCTTCGTCACTGTAGGCGCAGAGCATGGCCGGGGTGTTGGCGATCCGCTCGGCCAGCACCAGCAATGCCGTGTCACGCAGTTGGTCACCCGACTGCAACAGATAGAACCAGTCACAGGTATCCAGGCGAGGGATCAGTTCGTTGAGTTGCCCGGCCCAGTCGGCCCGCAAGGGTTGACGCAGCACAGCCTCCCCGGCTGTACCGGCAGCGGTGGACAACACCACGATCGTTTCGGCTGGGTACAACTGGCCGGCCAGGCTGCCCAGGGTCCGCTCGAGAGCGGCGCCATCACCTGCCAGGTCCATGACGATCGGCACGATTCGCACCCGCCGCGGCCAGCTTTCGATGCGCTGCGGCAGCAACCGCTGTTCCGCCGCCGACAGGCAACGTGCCGCCAGCCATTGCTGGTAGAACTCCTCGTAGCTCTGACTTTCGCCCCCTACCCGACCGTTGACCACGGCGCTGCGATTGCCCAGCACATGGAGCACCCCCAGCTCACGCCATGGCCGTGGCTGCTCGGCGGCTCGCGCCAGTTCAACGTAACGCACCCAGCCCGCAGCGGGCGCCGACTCGCCAGAACGCTCGGAGAGCATCCGCAATAGCCATTCCCATTCGGTGGCAACGGCCTTGAGCACTTGCGGCGTGCGGCTGAAACGCCCCTGATACAGGCGCTCGCAACTCAACACGGTGGACAGGGCCGCCAGATTGCCGCGGCGCATCAGGCAGATGAACAGCGCCAGGTCCAGCAAGGCGACAAAACCGGCGCCCTTGTGGATCAGGGCTGGCAGTACCTCCAGCACGTCGGCTCGACGCATCAGTGCCGCACTGAAGTTGCCGAGGAAGTTTTTCCGCGTGCCCTCGAAGATCGCCAGCATGTCATCGCCTTTGAGCAGCACGTCGAGCGGCGCAAAGCGGCAGTTTTCAATCCGCGGCGGAAGAATGGAGTTGCCTTCGTCGTTGAACACCCGTAGTGCGAACACCAGATTGACCTCAGGGTGCTCGATCAGCACTTGCGCCTGCAAGGCGATGCTCGGCGCAAACAGCCGGTCATCGTCGCAAAGCACCTTGATCAGCTCGCCCCGGGCCTCTTTCACGCAGCGCAACAGGTTTTTCTGCAACCCCAGAGGTTGCGGGTTGCGCATGTAACGCACCGGGTGCGCGGGTTCGCTCAGCCCTTGTACAACCTGCTGGATTTCATCGCCGGGACTGTCGTCGCAAACAACGATCTCCAGTGGCTGATAGGTCTGCGCCAAGGCACTTTCCAGAGCCTGGCTGAAGAAGCGTGGGTTGAAGGCGGGAATGACGATGCTGACTAGAGGGGCTTGGCTCACGGCGGGAAACTCTCGAGCGGCGAGCCCTGGCCAGTGATGCCAGGGCTGCAAGACCGCTTAAAAAAGACGGCTGGCTGCTCGAAGATCGCGGCGTCCGGGCGCCAGCCCGAACGCCACGCACTCAGACCTTGTTGAACAGACCCAGTTGGGCAATCTTGCTGAAGGCCAGCTGCGAGGCTTGCAGCATGGTCTGTTGCAGGGTCAGGCGGGTCATCACTTCGGCCGGATCGGAGTCGCTGATGGCCGAGCGGGTCTTGGTGTTGGCAGCTGCCAGGCTTTCGTTGATTTCGGTCTGGGTGTCCAGGGCGGAACCACGACCCCCCACCGAACTGATACCGATGGACAGCTGGTCGATGCCACTGGCCAGGTTGGCCATCCCCGAGGCGAGGTCGGCCAGTTGCTTCTGGGTCGCCAGGGTGTTGCCGGCGGTTGGCGTGTTCAAGGCGTTTTTCAGCTGGCTCACGGTATCCAGTATGTTCTGGGTCTCGTGGGTGTTGACCGACACACTGAACTGATCGTTGGCCGCCGGAGAAGGCGCGCCGGTCAGGGTGAAGCTCACGCCCGCCGCGGTGGCGACGTTGCCCGGCCCGACCACGCCCGAGGACACCGGCTTGCTATCAGCGGTCAGTGGCGCAGCGTACAGATCGAAATTGGTAGCGCTGGTGAACTTGAGGATCGCCGAACCACTGGGGAAGGTGGAGTTGTAGGCCACCGGATCGGTAATGCTGGTGTTCGAGACCTGAGTCATGCTCGGGTTGCCCGGAGAGCGCGCCACGTTGAAGGTGTCCGGCTTGGAGCCCAGGGTGAAGGTATGCCCCGGCAGCACGGCGTTGGCGTCGTCACCGGACTTGAGGTTGACGTTCAGGCTCAGGTCGACCCCACGGAAGCTCACGGTCTGGTTCGGCGCAGTGCCGAAAACACCGCCTTTGCTGGCCTCGGCCGTCACATCGTTGCCACTGCCGTCGACGATCTTCAGCTGGGTGCCCGACACGAAGGACACGGTGTAAGGCTCGCCGCTGCGGAATTGGCTGTTGTAGGCACCGTTGTTGGCCACCTGGCCGTTGGACAGGGAAATCCGCCCGTCATCCACGGCTGGCGCGGTCATGGTGACCTGGCTGCGGCTGGTGTTCAGTGCCTGCTGGAACACGTCCCAACCGGTGCTGTTGGCGGCCATCATCATGGTGTCGCCGACCGGCAGTTGCAGGCTGCTCTGGTCACCGTTGTAGCTGTAGGTGCCATCGGAGTTGCGGCTGAACGGCGGAACATCATCCTTGGAGCCACCGAAGATGTACTTGCCGTTTTCGTCCTGGGAGTTCATCAGGCTCAGCAACTGCTCTTCGATCTGCCCCAGTTCCGAAGCATTGGCCTGGCGGTCGGCGTCGGTGTAACCGGCGTTACCGGCACCGGAGGCCAGTTCCTTGGCGCGGGCCAGCACGTTGTTGATGCTGGTCATCACCGATTCGGTCTGGCCCAGGGAGGCCTTGATCGAGTTGGTGTTGGTCTTGTACTGGTCCAGCAACGAAGCCTGTTGGCCCAGTTGCAGCAGGCGCGCGGCACCTACCGGATCGTCGGCAGCGGTCTTGACGCGAACCAGGCTGCTGGCCTCTTCGCTGCTCTGGACCACTTTGGAAAAGTTCTTCTGGTAGTTGGTAGCCGAGGACTCGTAAAACTGGGAGGTGGAAATGCGCATGGGCTACGACTCCTTAAAGGCTGTTGATCAGCGTGCTGAAGGTTTCCTGCGCAGCCTTGATGATCTGCGACGACGCTGTGTAGTACTGCTGGAACTTGACCAGGTTGCCGGTCTCATCATCCAGGTTGACCCCGGACAGCGAGTCCCGGGCGCCCTTGGCGTTAGCCAGGATGGTGCCGGTAGCGGCGCTGTCGAGGCTGCCCTGACTGGCCTTGGCGCCGACGTTCTCGATCAGCTTGCCGTAGGCATCCACCAGGGTGATGCCTTTGCTGGCAGAACCTGTATCGACTGTCTGCTTGCTCTGCAAACCGGCCAGCGCCAGGCCGTTGCGGTTGTCCGAAGAACCGGCGCCGTTCACCGAGATGTTCATGCTGTCGCCGGCAGCGGGAGCGCCGGCCACGGTCATCTGTACGCCGAACGTCTTGGTCACCGGTGGCGTGCCGCCGTCGGTGATCGGCGCACCGCTGGCATCCAGCATGTTGATCTGCAGGTTGAGGGTGTTGGTCTGCCCGGGAACGATGGAGCCGCTGCCCATCTTGTTGCCCTTGGCATCGAAATAGTCGTAGCTCTGGCTGCCGCCTGCCGGCGCATTGAACACCACTTTGACCGGACCCGAATTCTTGATTGCGGTCTGCATCTCAAGCTTGGCTGCGGCGTCGTAGTTGTCGATCGGCACGCTCAAGGAAGGCTGCGCGGAAATGCTCAGGGAGCTCTTGAGCCCGGCAGCCAGCTCGGCCTTCAGCGGAGCCGCGAGGGCCAGGCGCTTGGGGTCGGTCATTTCGGTCTGGATGGTGGTAGCGGCATTGCGGGTCGGGGTGATCTTGAAGCTGTCACCGGCACCGACCGTACCATTGAGTTTCAGCGAGAAGCCATCGATCACCGGTGCCGGGCTGGTGGTGGTGCTGAAGCTGCCCATGTCGGTGCCATCGGAGCGCTTGACGCTGTAGTCGGTGGCACTGCTGAAGGTCACGGTGTAGTCGCTGGTGCTCAGCTTGCCGGTGTCCTTGATGGTGACATCGAAGTTGCCCGAGCCTGCGCTGTTGGTGGCACTGCCAATGCTGCGCTGGCTGATCATCCGGGCACTGTTGATGTCGTTGAACAGGTTGCCGCCGAAATCACCGTTCTTGTCGATGCCCTGAGCCATCAGGCTGTTCATCTGGTCGGCGACCACGAGGGCTACGCGGCCCAGCTCGTTCATCGCCGGATCCAGCACTTCGCTGCGGTAGCGCAGCAGGCCGCCGATCTCGCCACCGGTGGTGAGGTTGGTGATGTCGATGCTGCTCGAGCCCCGGTTCAACTGCAGCGCGGAGCGGCTCGGGTCGTTCTTGCCCTGCACCACTTCCAGGGTATTGGCCGAGTTACCCATGACCAGCGGCTGGCCGCTGCCCAGGTACAGGTCGACGCTGGAGCCACGCTCCGAGACCTGCACGCCGATGAAGGTCGAAAGCTGGCGCACGGTTTCATTACGCGCATCGAGCAGATCGTTGGGCATGCCGTTGCCGTTGGTCGACAGCTCGGAAATCTTCTGGTTGAGCTGGGCCACGGTGTTGGCCAGCTTGTTGACCTGGTCCGCCATGTTCGCCAGGTTGCCGTTGATATTGGTGTTCTGCTGGTTGAGCTGGCTGGATACCGAGTTAAAACGGTTGCTCAGGGCCTGGGTGTCGCTGAGCAGCAACTGCCGGGAAGCCTCGTCGGTAGGCTTGGCGTTGAGGTTCTGCACCGAGGCGAAGAACTTGGTCAGGGCGCCGGTCATGCCGGTGCCGCTGTCCGACAGCAATTGGTCGATCGGGCTGATCTGCCCCTGGAACGCCGCGGCATCGCTGTTGAGCGAGGTGGCGGTGCGCAACTGGGCATCGAGGAAGCTGTTATAGACCCGGCGCACGTCCGCCAGGGTGGTGCCGGTGCCGATGAAGACGTTGCCATTCTGGCTGGAGGCCTTGGTGCCCTGCACGGTCTGCTGACGCGAGTACCCGGCGGTGTCGGCGTTGGCAATGTTGTTACCCGTGGTCATCAACGACGTTTGGCTGGCGGCCAGCCCCGACATCCCGATATTGAGCAAACTCATGATTCAGACCTTATAAATTCGTGGAAACGCCAGCCGCAGCGTAGTTCTGGTAATTCTTCATCTGCTTGGCTATCTGCGAAATCTTGCTTGCGTAATCCGGGTCCGTTGCATACCCGGCTTTTTGCAACTCGCGAACAAACTGTTCTGGTTTATCGGCCACCTTCAGCACTTCTTGATAGCGATTGTTGCTCTGCAACAAGGTCACCAGATCGTGGAAGCTGTCCTGATAGGAATCGTAGGAACGGAACGCCGCCGTCTCCTTGACCATCTGCCCGTTGCGGAACTCGCTGGTGATCGCCCGGGCCTGTGCACCCTGCCAACTGCTGCCGGCCTTGATGCCGAACAGGTTGTGGCTGCTGCTGCCATCCTGCTGGCGCATCACCGATTTGCCCCAGCCGGTTTCCAGGGCGGCCTGGGCCACCAGGTAGCGCGGATCGATCCCGATACGCTGGGCCGCCTGCTGCGCCATCGGCAGCATGGTGGCGACGAAGTCGTCGGCGGAACTGAAGGCACGCTTGGCCGGTGCCAGCGGCGGCTGGGCCATGGCCCGGCCATAGACCCGCATCTTGCCCTGGGACGCGGCGTAGCCCTGATTGACCCGCCACTCGCCCCGCAGCACGGCATCGGCGGCCGGGCTGTTGCGGGTCGGCGCGGCGTTCTGTGCGCCGCCCTCGACGGCACCGGCCGACGGCACGATGCCGGTCAACAGGCGATCGGTGAGCTTGCTGGGCAGGGACAGACGACGCTGGTTGAGCAGCACCATGTCGTTATGTGCCACGCTCGTGCGCAAAGGATCGTGGGCCCGCGAAGCCCACATCGGGCGCTGGCCGTTGACCCGGCTCAACGGACCATCCTGGGCCGTGGTACCGGCAGCGATCGGCGTCGGAGTCGCCACCGGCGCCGCGGCCGGCAAAGTCGTGGTGGCCGCATTCGGATGAGCCGGCTTGTTCTTCATCATCTGGCGCATCAGCACATTGGCCAGGCCGATACCGCCACCCTCGCGAGACAGGGACACCGCCAACTGCTGGTCATACATGTCCTGGTACTGCTTGGCGGCCGGGGTATTGAGCGGGTTGTCCTGGCCTATGACGTCAGTGGCCTTGCGCATGGACTTGAGCATTTCATTGAGAAACAGCGACTCGAACTCCTGCGCCACTTTGCGCACGTTGGCTTCGCCGTCCTTGTCGCCGACCTTCAGTTGCTGCAGGCGGTTGAGGTCGGAGTAAGACCCGGAATCGCCGCTGCCAATCAGTCCGCTCTTACGAATATCCATGGCGCTCACCTCAAATCACGATCAGGTCGGCCTGCAAGGCGCCGGCCTGTTTCAAGGCTTCGAGGATGGCCATCAAGTCGCCTGGCGCCGCGCCCACCTGGTTCACCGCCCGGACGATCTCATCCAGAGTGGTGCCCGGGCCGAACTTGAACATCGGCTTGGCTTCCTGCTGAGCATTGACCCGCGAGCGGGGCACCACCGCGGTCTGGCCATTGGACAGAGGGCCGGGCTGGCTGACGATCGGGTCTTCGGTAATGGTCACGGTCAGGCTGCCGTGGGTCACCGCCGCCGGCGAGACCTTGACGTTCTGGCCAATGACGATGGTGCCGGTACGGGAGTTGATGATGACCTTGGCCACCGCCTGCCCCGGATCGATCTCCAGGTTCTCCAGGATCGACAGGTAGTCCACACGCTGGCTTGGGTCCAGGGGCGCGGTCACCCGGATCGAGCCACCGTCGATGGCTTGGGCCACGCCTGGGCCAAGCATGTCGTTGATCTTGTCGACGATGCGCTTGGCGGTGGTGAAATCCGAACGGTTGAGGTTCAGAGTCAGGCTGTTGCCCTGGTTGAAACCACTGGGCACGGCACGCTCGACCGAGGCGCCACCAGGAATCCGTCCGGCCGACGGTACGTTGACGGTGATCTTCGAACCGTCGCGTCCTTCGGCATCGAAACCACCCACCACCAGGTTGCCCTGGGCGATGGCGTAGACGTTGCCGTCGATGCCCTTGAGCGGCGTCAGCAGCAAGGTGCCGCCGCGCAGGCTCTTTGAGTTACCAATGGAGGATACGGTGATATCCACCTGCTGGCCCGGCTTGGCGAACGCCGGCAGATCGGCACTCACCGACACCGCCGCGACGTTCTTCAACTGCACGTTGCCGGAGCCGGCCGGCACCTTGATGCCGAACTGCGACAGCATGTTGTTGAAGGTCTGCAGGGTGAACGGCGTCTGGGTAGTCTGGTCGCCGGTACCGTTAAGCCCGACCACCAGGCCATAGCCGATCAATTGGTTGGAACGCACGCCGGAAATGCTGGCGATGTCCTTCAACCGCTCGGCCTGGACGCCAAGGGAAGTGGACAGCAACAACGCCGCCGCCATCAGGTGCTTGAAATTGAGCATGAGTCTTTTCATCACCTAGAAAGGGAACAGCGGGCTGAGGAAGAAACGGTCGAACCAGCCAGGCTGGTTGGCATCGGCAAACGAGCCGGTGCCCGAATAGGTAATGCGTGCATCCGCGACCCGGGTCGAGGACACGGTGTTGTCGGTGGCGATGTCGTCCGCCCGTACCAGGCCTGCAATCCGCACCAGCTCATCGCCGGTGTTGAGGGTCATCCACTTCTCGCCGCGCACCGCGATGATGCCGTTGGGCAGTACGTCGGCCACGGTCACGGTGATCGAACCGGTCAGGCTATTGCTCTGGGCCGCCTTGCTGTCGCCCTTGGTGGCGCGATTGCCGCTGTAGCCGGCATTCAGGGTCAGGTCGCCGTCGCCCAGCGGGTTGTTGGTGTTGGGCACGGCACCGAACAGCGAGGTCAGGCCAATGCTGTTGGAACTGGTCTTGGTCAGCGCCGAGTTGGCACCCTTGCTGGCGTTGGTCCGCTCGTTCAGGGTGATGGTGATGATGTCACCGACCCGGAACGCCTTGCGGTCGCTGTACAGGTTCTGCTCGAAGCCGGCCTGGTAGATCGAACCGTTGTTGGACGCGGAAGGCAGCGGCGTACGCGGCAGCACCGGCGCGTAGTAAGGGTCATTGGGCTTGGGCGGCGGGGCGACACAGCCCGCGAGCACGGCACTCCCACTCAGCGCTAGAACACAAATAAACCGATTCATGACCCTTCCTCACGATGTTGCCGGTGCGCCACTTCAGACCCGTGGCGACCTCAAGACTTGATTACAGCTTCTGCGTAATGAACGAGAGCATCTGGTCCGCGGTGGAGATCACCTTGGAGTTCATCTCGTAAGCGCGCTGAGTGGTGATCATGTTGACCATCTCCTCAACGGTGCTGACGTTGGAGGCTTCCAGGGTGTTCTGCAGCGTGGTGCCGAAACCGTTGAGGCCCGGGGTACCGATCTGCGGCGCGCCACTGGCGGCGGTTTCCAGGAACAGGTTGTTGCCCTGGGCCTGCAGGCCTGCCGGGTTGATGAAGTCGGCGGTTTGCAGGTTGCCGATCACCTGGGACGCCGGGTTGCCGGCGATGGTGATGGACACGGTGCCGTCCTGGCCTACGGTGAAGGTCTGCGCATCGTTGGGCACGACAACCGCAGGCTCCAGGGCGAAACCATTGGCGGTGACGATCTGGCCATCGGAGTTCAGGTGGAAGGTACCGTCACGGGTATAGGCCGTGGTGCCATCAGGCTGCAGGATCTGGAAGAAACCGCGGCCGTTGATGGCCAGGTCCAGAGGCTGCTCGGTGGTCTGCAGGCTGCCGGCGGTGAAGTTCTTCTGGGTGCCGACAATGCGCACACCGGTACCGACCTGCAGGCCGGTTGGCAGCTCGCTGTCCTGGGTGGACTGGGCCCCCGGCTGGCGCTTGATCTGGTACAGCAGGTCCTGGAACTCGGCGCGATCACGTTTGAAGCCCGTGGTCGAGACGTTCGCCAGGTTGTTGGAAATGACAGACAGGTTGGTGTCCTGGGCGGACAGACCGGTTTTGGCAACCCATAGAGCCGGAAGCATTGGTTTCTCCTCTCGCGCCTGTTTTACGGCGCTAGATACTGGTAATTAGCTGATCTGCAAGACCCGAGCCATGGCCTGGTCGTCTTCTTTGGCGCTGTTCATCATTTTCACGTGCAATTCGAACTGCCGGGACAGGGCCAGCACCGCGGTCATCTCTTCCACGGCATTGACATTGCTCGACTCAAGGAAACCCGAGACCAGCTGGACGTTGGCGTCGGCGGGTGCCGGCTGGCCGTCCTTGGTCTTGATCGAGCCGTCCAGGCCTTTGGTGAGGTTCTTGATGTCCGGGTTGACCAGCTTGATGCGGTCGACCTCGGCCATGACCCGCGGGCCCTCGCCCATGGCACGGATACTGATGGTGCCATCCTGGCCAACTTCGATCTTCTGCTCGGGTGGCACGGCAATCGGGCCGCCATTGCCCATCACCGGCATGCCGTTGCCAGCGCGCAGCACACCCAGGGCGTCGACATTCAAACTGCCGGTACGCACATAGCTTTCGCTGCCGTCGGGGCTCTGCACGGCGATCCAGCCGTTGCCGCTGACGGCCACGTCCAGGTCACGACCGGTCTCCACCATCGAGCCGGCACTGAAATCCGTTGCCGGGCGCTCGCTCATGGCAAAGGCGCGCGCCGGAAAGCTGTCACCAAATACCGGCATCGCACGGGCCTGCTCCAGGTCGCGCTGAAAACCATTGGTAGAGATGTTCGCCAGATTGTTGGCATGAGCCTTTTGCGCCAGTGCATTCTGGCTGGCGCCGGTCATTGCCACATAAAGGTACTTGTCCACAGTCTTTCCTCTGTCTGCCGGACGTTTGCCGCCCACCGCTGTACTGCGAAGCCATAAGCAATAAGCGCACCAACTTTTTCACGCAGTAGTGATCCCCAGGCGGGGCAAGGCTTTGCCTGATTACAGAGGAAAAAACAGCGCTGACAGAAGACGGAAAAACGGCGGTCTTATGCCGCTACCGGCAAGTAACGGCCCGGATACAAGCCTAGGGATTGTCACCGGCATTCTTGCCGACCTCGTATTCGCGCAGTTTGTTGGCGATGGTGGTGTGGGAGACCCCCAGCCGCTTGCCCAACTGACGGCTACTCGGGTGTTCGGCGTACAGACTCTCGAGCACGGCCTTTTCAAAGCGCCCGACAATCTGTTCCAGGCCACCCTCCAGGGAGAAATCGCCAAGCGGCTGGCGCGCACCATAGTCCGGCAGCCGGATGTGCTCGGTCTTGACCGTACCGCCATCACACAGGGAAACCGCCTGAAACAGCACGTTCTCCAGCTGCCGCACATTGCCTGGCCAGTGGTAGTGACTGAGGCGTTCCATGGCCGCCGGCGCCAGACGCGGCAACGGGCAACCGATCTGCCGGCTGGCCTGGTCGAGAAAGTGCTCCACCAGGGGGGGCAGGCCGTCGAGGCATTCGCGCAATGGCGGAATGTGCAGGGACAGCACATTCAACCGGTGATAGAGGTCCTGACGGAACTCGCCCCTGGCGCACAACTCGGAAAGATCCACCTGGGTCGCGCAGATCACCCGCACATCCAGGTACACCTCTTCATCGCTGCCGACCCGGCGGAAGCAGCCATCCTGCAGGAAGCGCAGCAGCTTGACCTGCAAGCGCGGGCTCATCTCCCCTACCCCGTCGAGAAACAGGGTGCCACCGGCGGTCAGTTCCAGCAGCCCCAGCTTGCCCTCTGCCCGAGCCCCCTCGAAGGCGCCAGGGCCGTAGCCGAACAGCTCGGTCTCGGCCATAGACTCCGGCAACCCGGCGCAGTTCAGGGCCATCAGCGGCGACTGCCCGCGCGGGCTGGCCAGGTGACAGGCACGGGCCAGCAGCTCCTTGCCGGTCCCGGTCTCGCCCTCGATCAGCAGCGGCGCATCCAGCGGCGCCATGCGCCGCGCCTCACGCACCACCGCCGCCATGACCTTCGAACTCTGGAAGATGCTGTCGAAGCCCCGCAGCTCCTGCTTGCGCACGTTGTAGATGCGCTCGCCAACACGATCCGCCCGGTGCAAGGTCAATACCGCGCCGGCCATGGCTTCGCTGTCGTCATGTTCCGATTGCAGCGGCGCGATGTCCGCCAGGAACACATCGCCCCTGACCTTGACCCGCAACCCGTTGATCCGCGACTGGTTGGCCCGCACCAGTTCCGGCAGGTCGAAGTCTTCGGCGTAGCGCGACAGGGGAATGCCCGGCACCTCGTCCACCCGCACTCCCAGCAACTGCGCTGCGGCCCGGTTCGCCGCCACGATGGAGCCGCCCATGTCGATGGACAGCACCGGGAACTCCAGAGCCCCCAACAGCGCATTGAGCTCCATGTGCCGGCGCTCGCTGGGCATCAACCCGACTCGCTTGACGCCAAACACCCCGGCGATGGACTCGAACTTGGGGCGCAGCGCCTGGAATTGCAGGTTGATCAGGTTCGGGCAGTGCAGATAGATGGCATTGCCATGCTCGCCCCCCACCTCGCCACGGGCCACGTTGATCCCGTATTCCACCAGCAGGTTGAGAATGTCGCGCAGGATGCCGATGCGATTCTGGCAGTGAACTTTGATACGCATAGAAGGAAGGCCCTGGGACTGACAGTGAATGGCATAAGCGCCGAAAACCGACGCTTATGGCATCGGGCTTTACAAACTTTCTGCAGGATGGCGCAGATAGTCGTCAAGATTATGTGACAGCAAACCGCTTTTTCAAACCTGAAAACCCACCACAGGGTGGAGACCCCGCCAGATTCGTAACGTTTACTTTACAAATTGGTGCACGACAGCCCTCTACCCGCACCGGCCACCTGCTGCAAAGCGTCGCACCCTCGGGTATCACTGGGGTCACACATAACAAGAACGCATCCCCTGGCAGGAGAGCAGCATGAAGCAGACGCAGTACGTGGCCCGCGAGCCCGACGCGCAAGGTTTTATCGACTATCCACCCGAAGAACACGCGGTGTGGAACACCCTGATCACACGCCAGTTGAAAGTGATCGAGGGTCGTGCGTGCCAGGAGTACCTGGACGGCATCGACAAGCTCGGCTTGCCCCACGACCGTATTCCGCAACTGGGCGAAATCAACAAGGTCCTGGGTGAAACCACCGGCTGGCAAGTGGCCCGGGTACCAGCGCTGATCCCCTTCCAGACTTTCTTCGAACTGCTGGCCAGCAAGCGCTTTCCCGTGGCGACCTTCATTCGCACCCGCGAAGAACTCGACTACCTGCAAGAGCCGGACATCTTCCACGAGATCTTTGGCCACTGCCCGCTGCTGACCAACCCCTGGTTCGCCGAATTCACCCACACCTACGGCAAGCTCGGCCTGCAAGCCACCAAGGAAGAACGGGTGTACCTGGCGCGCCTGTACTGGATGACCATCGAGTTCGGCCTGGTGGACACCCCGGCCGGGCGGCGCATCTATGGCGGCGGCATCCTGTCCTCGCCCAAGGAGACCGTGTACAGCCTGTCCGAAGAGCCGGAACACCAGGCCTTCGACCCGCTGGAAGCCATGCGCACGCCGTATCGCATCGACATCCTGCAGCCGATCTATTTCACCCTGCCCAACCTCAAGCGCCTGTTCGACCTGGCCCACGAAGACATCATGGCCCTGGTCCACCAAGGCATGCAGCTGGGCCTGCACGCCCCCAAGTTTCCGCCAAAACCCAAGGCGGCCTGAGCGGCCCGCACTCGCGAGCCGCTGCGAAAGATAGTAACTTCCAACAAGAATTGAATCCTGGGAACCCACCATGACCGCTCTGAACCAAGCCCATTGCGAAGCCTGCCGTGCCGATGCTCCTCAAGTCAGCGACGAAGAACTGCCGGTACTGATCAAGCAGATCCCTGACTGGAACATCGAAGTTCGCGATGGCGTGATGCAGCTGGAAAAAGTCTTCCTGTTCAAGAACTTCAAATTTGCCCTGGCTTTCACCAACGCCATGGGCGAGATCTCCGAGGCCGAAGGCCACCACCCGGGCCTGCTCACCGAGTGGGGCAAGGTCACCGTGACCTGGTGGAGCCACTCGATCAAGGGCCTGCACCGCAACGACTTCATCATGGCAGCCCGCACCGATGAAGTGGCCAAGACCGCAGAAGGACGCAAGTAATGCACTTCGACGCCATCGGCCGGGTTCCCGGCGACCCGATTCTCGGCCTGATGGGGGCCTACGCCAACGATCCCAACCCGCGCAAGTTCGACCTCGGCGTGGGGGTCTACAAGGACTCCCAGGGCCTGACGCCGATCCCGCGCTCGGTGAAGCTGGCCGAACAGCGCCTGGTGGACAGCCAGGACACCAAGATCTACATCGGCGGCCATGGCGACACGGCCTTCGGCAAGGTGATCAATGAACTGGTACTGGGCAGCGATTCGAAACTGATCGCCACCCAGCGTGCCGGCGCCACGCAAACCCCGGGCGGCACTGGCGCCCTGCGCCTGAGTGCCGACTTCATCGCCCACTGCCTGCCGGGCCGTGGCGTGTGGCTGAGCAACCCGACCTGGCCGATCCACGAGACCATCTTTGCCGCGGCCGGGGTCAAGGTCAGTCACTACCCCTATGTGGGCAGCGACAACCGCCTGGACGTCGAGGCCATGCTGGCGACCCTGAACCAGGTGCCCGAGGGCGACGTGGTGCTGCTGCACGCCTGCTGCCACAACCCCACCGGCTTCGACCTCGGCCACGCCGACTGGCAACGCGTGCTGGACGTGGTACGCAGCCGCAAGCTGCTGCCGCTGATCGACTTCGCCTACCAGGGCTTCGGCGATGGCCTGGAGCAGGATGCCTGGGCAGTGCGGCTGTTCGCCGCCGAACTGCCGGAAGTGCTGATCACCAGCTCCTGCTCGAAGAACTTCGGCCTGTACCGCGACCGGACCGGCGCTTTGATCGTCTGCACCCAGGACGCCGAGAAACTGCTCGATGTGCGCAGCCAACTGGCCCATATCGCCCGTAACCTGTGGTCCACGCCACCGGATCACGGCGCGGCGGTGGTCGCCACCATCCTCGGCGACCCGGAGCTGAAAAGCCTCTGGGCCGACGAAGTGGAAACCATGCGCCTGCGGATCGCGCAACTGCGCGCCGGCCTGCTGGAGGCCTTGCAGCCTTACGGCCTGGCCGAACGTTTCGCGCATATCGGCGTGCAACGGGGAATGTTCTCCTACACCGGCCTGAGCCCTGCCCAGGTCCAGGAACTGCGTGACCACCACAGCGTGTACATGGTCAGCTCCGGCCGCGCCAACGTGGCCGGGATCGACGCCAGCCGCCTGGACTTGCTGGCTGAAGCCATCGCCCGGGTCGTATAGCAACTTGCGCACCGTCACAGGCAGCCCTCTGGCTGCCTGTGACGGCAAGCCGCACCACTCGATGAAATCCCTTTCATCCCAAAAAGCGCGATAAAAATCTTTTTGTCATTTCCAGTGCTGTATCCTGCCCAAGCTTTTTAAAAGCGCGGATCTACCCAGCGATTTAAAAAACAGACTTTGCGAGGAGCAACGACATGCATGAGATCCCGAATCTCCCCTTCCCAAGCCTGCACGAAACTGAGCAGACAACTCCGCCACAAGCCAGTGCCGACAAGCCTGTAGTGCAAGAAGCCGCCGACAGCCGCAAGGCCGACAGCGAAGACTGAAAGCTGTAACCAGACCGTGTGGAAAGCGCTACTCAAGCGCTTTCCACACCGCCTGAAACCCTCCTCCCGAGCCCCGCCGCACCATGACCGAATCCTTCAGCGAAACCCAAGCCAGCGTGCTGATCGGCACTGCCGAACAGATGATCGACGTGTGGAATCGCCTCAGCGAAGAAAAACAGGCCGCTCTGCTGGCCCGCTTCGGCACCCAGGAAAATGCCCTGGCCGCCCTGGTCACCACCCGGTTGCTGGGCAACAATGACGCCTGAACCGACTCCGGCCAGGTAAAAATCTGAACAACACATCGATTTCCCCCACAACCCCTCCCTGCACATCGGTATCATAAGCAGCCTATCTATTGAGCTGTCGCAGTGGTCCGATCCCCATGCCAGATACCCAGCGCCCCTTGACGGTCACGCTGCACGTCGTCTCCATCGTCCTGTTCACCTTTATCGGCTACCTGAATATCGGCATTCCGCTGGCAGTATTGCCGGGCTACGTGCACAGCGAGCTGGGCTTTGGCGCGGTGATCGCCGGCCTGGTGATCAGCGTGCAATACCTGGCCACCCTGCTCAGCCGGCCCTATGCCGGGCGCATCATCGACAATCTGGGCAGCAAGCGTGCGGTGATGTACGGCCTGGCCGGCTGCGGCTTGAGCGGGGTGTTCATGCTGCTTTCGGCCTGGCTGCACAACCTGCCGACCCTGAGCCTGATCAGCCTGCTGATCGGCCGCCTGGTCCTGGGCAGCGCGGAAAGCCTGGTGGGCTCGGGCTCCATCGGCTGGGGCATCGGCCGGGTCGGGGCGCAGAATACCGCCAAGGTAATTTCCTGGAACGGCATCGCCAGCTACGGCGCCCTGGCCATCGGCGCGCCGCTGGGGGTGTGGCTGGTAAGCCGGCTGGGGCTGTGGAGCATGGGAGCGAGCATCATCCTGCTGGCGCTGCTCGGCCTGCTGCTGGCCTGGCCGAAACTCGCCGCGCCGATCGTTGCCGGCGAGCGCTTGCCGTTCATCCACGTGCTGGGCAAGGTATTTCCCCACGGCTGCGGCCTGGCCCTGGGCTCCATCGGCTTTGGCACCATCGCCACCTTCATCACCCTGTACTACGCCACCCGGCACTGGGACAACGCCGTACTGTGCCTGAGCCTGTTCGGTGCCAGCTTCATCGGCGCGCGACTGCTGTTCGGCAACCTGATCAACCGCCTCGGCGGCTTTCGCGTGGCGATTGCCTGCCTGTCGGTGGAAACCCTCGGCCTGTTGCTGCTGTGGCTGGCACCGGATGCCAATTGGGCCCTGGCCGGCGCAGCCCTGAGCGGCTTCGGCTTCTCCCTGGTATTCCCGGCCCTGGGGGTGGAAGCGGTGAACCTGGTGCCAGCCTCCAGCCGCGGCGCGGCAGTGGGGGCCTACTCGCTGTTCATCGACCTGTCGCTGGGCATCACCGGCCCGCTGGCGGGGGCGATTGCTGCCGGTTTCGGCTTTGCCTCGATCTTCCTGTTCGCCGCCATCGCTGCCTGCACCGGCCTGGTGCTGAGCCTGTACCTGTACCACCAGGCGCCCAAGCTGCGCCAGGAACGCGAGGCGCGCTAGAAGTCCACTTTGCCGCGCCCGGCCTTGATGCTGCCGCGCTTGGCCTTGGTCTCCAGGCGGCGCTTCTTCGAACCCAGGGTCGGCTTGGTCGGGCGGCGCTTCTTCTCCACCTTGATGGCGCTGAGAATCAGCTCGGTGAGGCGCTCCAGGGCATCGGCGCGGTTCTGCTCCTGGGTGCGGTACTGCTGGGCCTTGAGGATGATAACGCCGTCACTGGTGATGCGGCTGTCGCGCAGCGCCAGCAGGCGCTCCTTGTAGAACGGAGGCAGGGACGAAGCCGGAATATCGAAGCGCAGGTGCACCGCGCTGGACACCTTGTTGACGTTCTGCCCACCGGCGCCCTGGGCACGGATGGCGGTCAGCTCGATCTCGGCATCCGGCAGATGCACGTTGTTGGAAATCACCAGCATGGAACAGGAATCCGTCTTCAGGGCGCATAGGATACCCCCATTCCCCACGCTCTTGCGGGTCTCTTCGCTGGCAAGCCAGCCCCCTACAGCGGGCAGGCACACCGTAGGAGCCGGCTTGCCGGCGAAAGCGATCTCAGCCCCCGACAAAAATCACGGCCATGAAAAACCCGGCCGGAGCCGGGTTAGTCGTTGCCAGGGCCGCGCTTACTTCAGCGAAGCACTGGCTGCCTGCAGCGCGTGCTGGGCACTGCGCTTGTTCTTGATGCAGTAGCAGACCCACATGAACACCACCCACACCGGGATCGCGTACACCGAGATCTGGATGCCCGGAATCATCAGCATGATGCCCAGGATGAACACCACGAACGCCAGGCAGACGTAGTTGCCGTAGGGGTACCACAGCGCCTTGAACAGCGAGGTCTGGCCGGTACGCTCCATGTGCTGGCGGAACTTGAAGTGCGAGTAGCTGATCATCGCCCAGTTGATCACCAGGGTCGCCACCACCAGGGACATCAGCAGCTCCAGGGCGTGCTGCGGAATCAGGTAGTTGAGCACCACGGCGACGAAGGTCACCAGCGCCGAAGCGAGGATCGACATCACCGGCACGCCGCGCTTGTCGATCTTGGCCAGGGCCTTGGGCGCATCGCCCTGCTCGGCCATGCCCAGGAGCATGCGGCTGTTGCAATAGGTGCCGCTGTTGTACACCGACAGCGCCGCGGTCAGGACCACGAAGTTGAGGATGTGCGCCGCGGTGTTGCTGCCCAGCATCGAGAACACCTGGACGAACGGGCTGCCGCTGTAGGCATCGCCGGAAGCGTTCAGGGTCACCAGCAGGGTGTCCCACGGCGTCAGCGACAGCAGCACCACCAGGGCGCCGATGTAGAAAATCAGGATGCGATAGATCACCTGGTTGATCGCCTTGGGGATCACGGTCTTCGGCTTGTCGGCTTCCGCTGCAGTGAAACCGAGCATTTCCAGGCCGCCGAAGGAGAACATGATGATTGCCATGGCCATCACCAGGCCGCTGACCCCATTGGGGAAGAAGCCGCCGTGGGACCACAGGTTGCTCACCGAGGCCTGCGGGCCGCCGTGGCCGCTGACCAACAGGTAGCTGCCCAGGGCGATCATGCCGACGATGGCGACCACCTTGATGATGGCGAACCAGAACTCGGCCTCGCCGAAGACCTTGACGTTGGCCAGGTTGATGGCGTTGATCATGACGAAGAACACGGCTGCCGAGGCCCAGGTCGGGACGTCCGGCCACCAGTAGTGCACATATTTGCCGACCGCTGTCAGCTCCGACATGCCCACCAGAATATAGAGGATCCAGCAGTTCCAACCCGAGAGGAAACCGGCAAAGCCGCCCCAGTATTTATGGGCAAAGTGGCTGAAAGAGCCGGCCACCGGCTCCTCGACGATCATCTCGCCGAGCTGGCGCATGATCATGAAAGCGATGAAACCGCAGATGGCATAACCGAGGATCATCGACGGGCCGGCGGACTTGAGCACCCCGGCCGACCCCAGGAACAAACCGGTACCAATCGCGCCGCCCAGGGCGATCAGTTGAATATGGCGATTCTTCAGGCCGCGTTTCAGCTCGCCCGAATGCGAGTTTTGTCCACTCATGAAAAGGCTCTCACGCAAGGTAATGTGTGTCAGACGTTGCCGCCCGGTAAAGGCTTAAGCGGCGCGGATCAAACCCCAGCGCAGGCACCAGAAGTTCAGCGTTCTTTTAACGGTCATGCGTCACCTGTTTGTTTTTATCTGTGACGAAATCGAACCCACCACGCTCGTGACGCGGCGGAGTGAACAAGGTGGATAACCTTGAGTTTATTGGCCTTGCAGCGAGCTCTTCAGCGCCTCGCAAGCGGTCTGGAAAGCACGTTTCAGGCGCAAAATGCGCGGGTACGCAGTTGGGTCACAGTTAAAACGCCGCGCATTGTACACCCCTGACTCCCTGCCGCCAGACACCGCTTTATCAGCGTGCCGGTAACCGGAATCCTGCGGGGCCAGCCCGATGCTCGGCATCGGCGGCGCGAAAGTGGACGGACCGAGTGGGGTCGTCGATGAATGAGCGAAGGCCATCGCCCATCGAAGGGTGTGTGTGAAAATCGGTTACGGCGTTCATTGCGCCTCCTTCTTGTTATGCACCTGTACGCAGGCAGATGTGCATATCACCTGCCTTGGCGCCCCGGAACAAGCGGGCTAGAGCCTCGGCGGTGGCTTTCCCGAACAACTGCCGGCAGCTTTTCCTTACAGCACATCCATCGCCGCGAATTACAGGCGGATCACGGCGCATTTCGTAATTTTTTCTTTACGAGGCGTAACGATAAATTGCCAAACCAGATCAACTGGCGAACCGACTGCAAATTGACACCCACGCCGCCCGACAAGCGGAAAAGCCTTAGCTTTTTGTTTTCTGGGAATAAATATTTCACCTAAAAATAGAAAATAAAGTTCAGCAGAAAATAATCTAATTATTTTTTTGCACTTCAAAATGCCCTGGACTAGGTTTCCAGCCACTTGCCGGCTCAGCCAGCCGACAAGTTCCGGGAGTGGATGAGCGGCCCAGCAACCTTCCCGTTCTCCGCTGTTCAACTGCTCCGCCAATGGACTGCTTACACGCACTGTATCTAGGAGAGACACCATGCAAGCACTGGAACAAGACCTGGAAACCGAACTGCAACTGGACGACTGGTTCGAAGCCGCCACCCATGAAGCAGCAGTGGAAATGATGCAGGCCGACGCGGTGGTGCCATTCGGCACTGCCATGTGGCCGATGTAAGGCGCCCGGACCGGTGCAGGCCTGGTGCCTGCGCCGGTCACCTTTGTCCTCCAGGGAGGTTTTATGGACCAGACCCGCGCCATCCGCCATTTCCTGTACTACCTCGAGCGGCATCCGGCCTTGAGCGGCGCCCAGCCCTCCAGGGTGGTGATCGGCCACACCGCCGAGTACCAGGCCATGGTCAGCGCCATCCTCGAACAGTCGCGCCAGGCCACCCCACTGACGGTCAGCGCCCTGCGCCTGGACCAGGAGCCGGCGGCGACCCTTGCCCAGGCCATCATCGACTGTGACCTGTACATCTTCTTCTACGACTCCTCGACCCTGCCCCAGCCACACCCCGACGGCCCGGAGTTCCTGCGGCCGCTGCATGGGCTGATGGCCGAGCACTGGAAGAAGTCCCTGCTGTTCAAGGATTACGGCGAGTACTTCTACGACACCTTCAGCGTCGAGCCGCAACGCATTGCCGACCTCAACGCCACTCTGATCCGCCGCCTGTCCCAGGCCACCACCCTGAGCTTCAGTGACCTTCAGGGCTCATATTTCGAAGCGCCCTTGAACAGCGTGAAGAAATGGACCGACATCAACGGCGTCGGCAACTACGACCTGGCACCGGGGGAAATCGCCACCCACAGCGATGCCATCAACGGCCATGTGAAGTTTCTCGGCACCTTCCTCAGCACCATCCCTTTCGCCCGCAAGTACGGGGTGCTGAAAGCACCGCTGGAACTGTGGATCGAGAACTCCAGCATCAGCCGGGTAGCCACCGAGGTGCCAGGGCTGGCCAATGACTTCAACAAGTACCTGGATGCCAACCCGTCCAACCGGCGCATAGAGGAACTGGGAATCGGCACCAACGAGGGCATCAGGTCCCTCTACGGGCGCAACTCCGGCTTCGAAGAGCGCCATTGCGGCCTGCACCTGGGCCTGGGGGGCGGCGCCAAAGGCAGCCATCACCTGGACCTGATCTTCAGTTCCGGAGTGCTGGCGGTGGATAACAAGCCTGTGTTCGACGGCCAGTTCGCCTTCTAGCGTAGGAGCTGGCAAGCGAAGGCCGCTATCAGCCTGCGCAAGCCGGGTGGCCCGGTTCGCCGGCAAGCCGGCTCCTGCGCAGTTGCAGGCAAAAAAAACGCCAACCCGGAGGTTGGCGTTTTTGTCGGCAGGCCGGGAATCACTCCGGCTTGCGGCGACCAAAACCGGGACGCTGGCCGGAACCGGCCGGGGCGCCACGGCGCTTGCCGGAAGGTGCGTCCTTGTCCAGCACCAGGCTTGGGCGCTTGGACTTGGGCGCCGGCTTGGCCGGACGCTTGGTGTCCGCCGGGCGGTCGGCCACCGGAGTGCCGCGGCCAGTAGCCGGACGCGGAGCACGGGAGCCACGCTCGCCATCCGGACGGGCAGCCGGCTTGCGGCCAGGACGCTCGCCTTCGATCTGCGGCTCGCGGGAAACACGCGGGGTGGCCGCGCTGCCATTGGCCGGACGCAGGGTGCGCACGCGCTCGCTCTTGCCCACCGGACGCGAGGATTTGCGCTGCATGCGCTCCAGCTTGTCCTTGGACTTGGCATTGAGCTGCGGCATAGCCACCGGCGTCAAGCCGACTTCGGCGCTGAGCACATCGACTTCGTACTGGCTCATTTCGCGCCAGCGGCCCATGGGCAGGTCGGAGTTGAGGAACACCGGACCGAAGCGCACGCGCTTCAGGCGGCTGACCACCAGGCCCTGGGATTCCCACAAGCGGCGCACTTCACGGTTGCGACCTTCCATCACCACGCAGTGGTACCAGTGGTTGAAACCTTCGCCACCGGGCGCCTGCTGAATGTCGGTGAACTTGGCCGGGCCGTCTTCGAGCATGACGCCGGCCTTGAGGCGCTCGATCATCTCGTCGTCGACCTCGCCACGCACACGCACCGCGTACTCACGGTCCATCTCGTAGGAAGGGTGCATCAGGCGGTTGGCCAGCTCACCGTCGGTGGTGAACATCAAAAGACCGGTGGTGTTGATGTCCAGGCGGCCAATGTTGATCCAGCGGCCTTCGCGCGGACGCGGCAGCTTGTCGAACACGGTCGGGCGGCCTTCCGGGTCGTCGCGGGTGCAGATCTCGCCGTCGGGCTTGTTGTACATGATCACGCGGCGCACCGATTCGGCGGCCTCTTCGCGCTTGATCACCTTGCCATCGATGGAAATGGCGTCATGCAGGTCGACGCGCAGGCCCAGGGTGGCCTCTTTGCCGTTGACCTTGATCCGGCCCTGGCTGATCCAGGACTCGACATCGCGGCGCGAGCCGACGCCGATGCGGGCGAGGACTTTCTGCAGTTTTTCGCCGGCTGGACGGATTTCCTGGTCGTTCTGATCGGTATCGCTCATCTGGGCACCTCCCGGTGTGTCGCTTCAGGCTTGAGCGGCCTGAAGGGTGGAAAACAGGGTCTGTGGCGAAGGGATCGCCAAAGGGTCGCGAATCATACGCTCATGGCGGCGGTTGCGCATCACAGACTAGTTGATAAGTCGCCCCTCAGGACTTTTTCCGCCGGCCGGTGGCGCGCAATTGCAGCAGGCGCATGGCGGCTTCAGCCAGCACTTGACGGCGCTCGGCCTTGTCGAGCTTCTTCCAGGTCTTGATCTCACGCTTGCTGCGCCCGCAGCCGATGCAGATGTCATCGCTGAACTTGCACACGCTGATGCAGGGATCCTTGGCAGAACTCATCCATCACCTCTGTAGGAGCCGGCTTGCCGGCAAAAAAAAACCGCCAGCCATGCGCCGAGCCGGCCAGCGACTACAAGGTCAATCGTCCAGCAGGCGGCGTTCGTTTTCGATGGCTTCGGCCAGGGCCAGGGCTTCGGCCTCTTCCTCGCTCAACTGCGGCGTAGCAGGCTCCAGTGCGGCTACTGCGGCGAGCAACTTGGCCCGGGCCTCGGCCACGCCCAGCACATCATCCTCTGCTTCGACCGGCGGCTGGCCCTCGGGTTCGACCGGGAATTCATCGGGCTCATCGGCGAGGACCTCAGATTCGGTCCGGGCCTCCTCCTGCGGGAGATCCGGCACCGGCTCTTGTACCCCTCCCTGCTCCGGTTCCACCACACCATCACGGTGCAAGTCTTCGAAGTCGGTCTTGATCCCCTCCTCCATGGAATCCAGCTCCAGCAGCAGGGTATGGAAGCTGGTTTCTTCCTTGGGTTCCTCCGGCTCGGCGCTGGCATCGGCCAGTTGTTGCAGGTGCTCGGGCACCGGCGCGTCGTCGAATTCCAGTACCGGCTCGGCCTCGATCTCCCGCAGTTCCGCCAAAGGCGGCAGGTCGTCGAGGTTCTTCAGGTTGAAGTGATCGAGAAACGCCTTGGTGGTGGCGAACATCGCCGGCTTGCCCGGCACGTCGCGATACCCCACCACGCGGATCCATTCACGTTCCAGCAAGGTCTTGACGATATGGCTGTTGACCGCCACGCCACGCACGTCCTCGATCTCGCCCCGGGTGATGGGTTGGCGATAGGCGATCAGGGCCATGGTTTCCAGCATGGCGCGCGAGTAACGCTGTGGGCGCTCTTCCCACAGGCGGCCGACCCAGGGCGCGAACTTCTCGCGGATCTGCAAGCGATAGCCGGAGGCCACTTCCTTGAGCTCGAAGGCCCGCCCTTCGCAGGACTTGCCGAGCAGGGCCAGGGCTTTCTTGAAGACCGCCGGGTCCGGCCGCTCGGCTTCTTCGAAGAGCTCGAACAGGCGTTCCAGGGACTGGGGTTTTCCCGAGGCCAACAGAAAGGCTTCGAGCAGGGGCGCCAGCTCGCGGGGTTCATTCAGGTTCATGATTTAAGCTCGTTATTCGGCTCGCGCCCGTACGTGGATGGCCGCAAAGGGCTCATTCTGCACCAGCTCGACCAGGGATTCCTTGACCAGTTCGAGGATCGCCATGAAGGTCACCACCACCCCCAGGCGCCCTTCCTCGGCGGTGAACAGCTCGACAAAGGGCACGAAACCGCCGCCCTTGAGCCGCTCCAGCACATCGCTCATGCGCTCGCGGGTGGACAGCGCCTCGCGGCTCACCTGATGGCTTTCGAACATGTCGCCACGGCGCAGCACCTCGGCCATGGACATCAGCAACTCTTCCAGGGCCACATCCGGCAGCAGCTTGCGCGCCCGGGCCTCCGGGGCGTCGAGCTTGGGCACCAGCACATCGCGACCGACCCGGCTCAGGCCGTCGATGCCCTCGGCGGCCGCCTTGAAGCGCTCGTATTCCTGCAGGCGGCGGATCAGTTCGGCCCGCGGATCGTCCTCTTCTTCCTCGACCTCGGCTGAGCGCGGCAGGAGCATGCGCGACTTGATCTCGGCAAGCATTGCCGCCATCACCAGGTACTCGGCGGCCAGTTCCAGGCGCACCGACTGCATCAGCTCCACATAACCCATGTACTGGCGGGTGATCTCCGCCACCGGGATGTCGAGGATGTTGATGTTCTGCTTGCGGATCAGGTACAGCAGCAGGTCCAGCGGGCCTTCGAAGGCTTCGAGAAAGACTTCCAGGGCATCCGGGGGGATGTACAGGTCCAGGGGCATTTCCATGACCGCCTGGCCGTAGACCATGGCGAAGGGCAGCTCCTGCTGGGCGCCGGCCTGGTCGTCGACGGTTTCCACTGCGGACATCTAGGCCTCGGCCATGAACGGCGCGGGGTCACCGCAACCGACGCGGATCACTTCCGGCTCGCCGTCGGCGAGGTTGATCACCGTGGACGACTCGGTGCTGCCGAACCCGCCGTCGATGATCAGGTCCACCTGGTGCTCCAGCAACTGGCGCATCTCGTAGGGGTCGCTCAGGGCCTCGGTATCACCGGGCATGATCAGGCTGACGCTCATCAGCGGCTCGCCCAGCTCGGCCAGCAGCGCCAGGGCGATCGGGTTGCTCGGCACCCGCAGGCCGATGGTCCGGCGCTTGGGGTGCAGCAGCAGGCGCGGCACTTCCCGGGTGGCGTTGAGAATGAAGGTGTAGGGCCCCGGCACATGGGCCTTGAGCAGACGGAAAGTGCCCGTGTCGATCTTGGCGAACAGGCCCAACTGCGAAAGGTCGCTGCAGATCAGCGCGAAGTTGTGCTTGTCGTCCAGCTGGCGCAGGCGTCGAACCCGTTCGATTGCGCCCTTGTCGCCCATCTGGCAGGCGACGGCGTAGGACGAATCCGTGGGATAGATCACCACACCGCCGCTGCGAATGATCTCGACGGCCTGTTTGATCAGGCGTGGCTGGGGGTTTTCCGGGTGGATCTGGAAAAATTGACTCACTGTCTCTACCTGTTCAGGCGGCAATAATTGGCTCATGTTTGAACCGACACCAAAGGGGCGGCAGGTCTTCCGGGACCGGGCGATACTCACCAATCTCGGACCAGCCTCCAGGGCCATGAAAGTCACTGCCAGCGCTGACCAGCAGTCCGAATTCACGAGCAAGGATAGCCAAACTGCCCACTTGCTCTGCAGGTTGGTGGCCATTGACCACTTCGATAGCATGACCACCGGCTTGAATATAGTCGGCAATCAAGCGGCGACGCTTGCTGCGGGTGAAATCGTAATGCCAGGGATGGGCCAGGCTGACCCAGGCCCCCGCGGCCCGCAGTGTGCCGACGGTTTCTTCCAGGGTCGGCCAGTGCTGCTTGACGTCCCCCAGCTTGCCGGCCCCCAGCCATTTGCGAAACGCCTCGGCGCGATCCTTCACGAAACCGGCACGCACCAGGTAGTCGGCAAAGTGCGGCCGCGCCGGTGCATTGCCACTGTCCCCCAGTTCCTGCTGGATCGCCCGGGCGCCTTCCAGCGCTCCCGGCATGCCCTTGAGGGCCAGCTTGCGGCTGATCTCCTCCGAACGCAGCCAGCGGCCTTCGTGGAGTTTTTCGATGGCTTGCACCAAAGCCGGGGCCTGGGTATCGAAGCCGTAGCCCAGCACATGGATAGTGGCGCCGCCCCAGGTGCAGGAAAGCTCGACGCCATTGACCAGCTGCATACCCAGTTGCTGCGCCGCCTGGCGCGCTTCGTCCAGCCCCTCGAGGGTGTCGTGGTCGGTCAGGGACAGGATTCGCACGCCTCTCTCGTACGCACGCGCAACCAGAACCGCGGGCGCCAGGGCGCCGTCGGAGGCCGTGCTATGGCAGTGCAAATCAACATTCACAGGACGATAAAACCTCAAGTCAGCTGGCGCTTTCGCTACCAAGGATGTTTGTTATTATGCCGGGACATCCTGCTTCTGGCTGCCACTGTGAAACAATTCATCGACTTCATCCCGCTGTTCCTGTTTTTCATCGTCTATAAAATTGATCCCCGCGTCGTCGACCTTGCCGGTCACGAAGTCACCCTGGGCGGCATCTACAGCGCCACAGCGGTGCTGATCATCAGTTCCCTGGTGGTGTATGGCGCCCTGTTCATCTCCCAGCGCAAGCTGGAAAAAAGCCAGTGGCTGACCCTGATCGCCTGCCTGGTCTTCGGCAGCCTGACCCTGGCCTTCCACAGCGAAACCTTCCTTAAATGGAAAGCTCCGGTGGTCAACTGGCTGTTCGCCCTGGCCTTCATCGGCAGCCACTTCGTCGGCGACCGCCTGCTGATCAAGCGCATCATGGGCCACGCCCTGACGTTGCCAGACCCGGTATGGACCCGCTTGAATATCGCCTGGATCGCCTTCTTCCTGTTCTGCGGCGCCGCCAACCTGTTTGTCGCCTTCACCTTCCAGAGCATCTGGGTCGACTTCAAGGTCTTCGGCAGCCTGGGCATGACCGTATTGTTCCTGGTGGGCCAGGGTATCTACCTCTCGCGCCACCTGCATGACGCCGATCCCACCACCCCGAAAACCGAGGACTGACATGCTTTACGCAATCATTGCCACAGACGTCGCCAACTCCCTGGAAAAACGCCTGGCCAACCGGCCGGCGCACCTGGAGCGGCTGCAAGTGCTCAAGGATCAGGGGCGCGTGGTACTCGCCGGCCCGCACCCGGCGATCGACAGCAATGACCCGGGCGCGGCCGGTTTCAGCGGCAGCCTGATCGTCGCCGAGTTCGACTCCCTGAGCGCCGCCCAGGCCTGGGCCGACGCCGACCCGTTCGTGACCTGCGGCGTCTACGCCCATGTACTGGTCAAGCCGTTCAAGCAATCGATGCCGTAAATCCTCCCGGGTGCGATGAACCTTCGCGGTTCATCGCGCTCTCAATCGCTCATTATTCTCGTTTGACTGCCGACAACCTGCCCAACACTCGATTGGAATCAGGAGTTTCGATGCGCCAAGGTCCGCTGTGCCTGCTGTTGGTCATGTTGTCGATCGGGGCTCCAGCCCTTGCCGAGGAAACCCAGGACACCGGCCATTCCACGCCGCTGTCCCTGAGCGCCGGCAGTCAGATCACCGAGTTGCAGCAACGCTTGAAAGAAAGCGAGCGCCTGCGCGATGAACTGAGCAAACAATTGCAAAATACCGATGCCGAACGGGAAAGCCCCCAACTGACCCGCTTGCGCCAGGAGAACCAGCGCCTCAAGCTGCAACTCAAAGAGGCCCAGGCCAACCCGGCACCCCGCCTGTTGACCGATCAACAGCAGTGGTTCGTCACCGGCGGCGGCGTGGCCCTGCTGGCCCTGCTCTGCGGGATCTTCGCCAGTGGCGGGCATCGCAAGCGTCGACAATGGCTAAATTGAGAGATTCATGAGCGACCTGTTACTGATTGATGATGACCAGGAGCTGTGCGAGCTCCTGAGCAGCTGGCTGAGCCAGGAAGGTTTTCTGGTGCGGGCCTGCCACGATGGCCTGAGCGCCCGTCGCGCCCTGGCCGAAACGGCGCCGTCAGCGGTGGTACTGGACGTGATGCTGCCCGACGGCAGCGGCCTGGAGCTGCTCAAGCAACTGCGCAATGAGCACCCCGACCTGCCGGTGCTGATGCTCTCGGCCCGTGGCGAACCCCTGGACCGCATCCTCGGCCTGGAACTGGGTGCCGACGATTACCTGGCCAAGCCCTGCGACCCCCGTGAACTCACCGCCCGCCTGCGTGCCGTACTGCGCCGCAGCCATCCGGTGGCGGCCTCCAGCCAGATGGAACTGGGCGACCTGTGCTTCAGTCCGCTGCGCGGTGTGGTCAACATCGACGAGCAGGACATTACCCTGACCGTTTCCGAAAGCCGCCTGCTCGAAGCCCTGCTCAAGCAACCGGGCGAGCCCCTGGACAAGCAGGAACTGGCGCAGATCGCCCTGGGCCGCAAGCTGACCCTGTATGACCGCAGCCTGGACATGCATGTCAGCAACCTGCGCAAGAAGATCGGCCCGCACCCCGACGGCCGTCCACGGATCGTCGCCCTGCGCAGCCGCGGCTACTACTACAGCCTCTGATCCCGATGTGCCCTGGCAGATATGTCAGGGCCGTGAAATACCTTCTTTACCCAAGCTTTACCCTCCGCTGACTGCCGCTGACCTTGATCTGGGTAACCTGAACTCATCCGGAACTTACCGGGAATGAGACAAGGAGATACACCATGCGCAAGACCCTGATCGCTCTGATGTTCGCCGCCGCCCTGC
>NZ_VYKE01000209.1:0-6551 GCF_032424515.1 Pseudomonas sp. JV245A | reverse complement strand
CGCCGATCAGCAGCAGGGGCAGCAACAGGCCGCGAAACTTGGCCAGTAGAGTCGTCATGCAAGGGCTCCTAGCGGGTTTGCCAGCGCAGCACGCGCTGTTCCAGGCGGCGGAAGGAGAAGTCCAGGGCAAAGCCGATCACGCCGGTGACCACTATCCCCACCATCACCACATCGATGCGCAGCATCTGCCGGGCCATCTCGATCATCTGCCCCAGGCCGCTGTCGGCGGCCAGCAGCTCGGTGGCCACCAGCACCACCCAGCAGCGGGTCAGGCCGATGCGCAGGCCGGTGATGATCGGTGGTGCCGCGGCGGGCAGGGCGATCTGGCGCACCAGGGTCGGCCAGCGCAGGCGGTAGACGTCGGCCACCTCGAAGTAACTGCGGGGAATGGCCTTGACCCCCTCGCTGGCGGCCAGGGCCACGGGGAAGAACGCAGTCTTGGCGACGATGACGATCTTGAAGGTTTCATCGATGCCCAACAGCAGCACGAACATCGGGATCAGGGCGATGCTGGGGATCTGCCGCAGGGTATGGAACAGCGGCGCGCAGTACGCCTCGACGGTCTTGGACAGGGCCATCAGCACCCCGAACACCAGGCCGCCAAGGGCCCCCAGGGCAAAGCCCAGGCCCAGGCGCGACAGGCTGTTGTGCAAATGCTCCAGCAACTCGCCGCTGGCCAGCAGGGTTTCGAAGGTGTGCAGCACCTGGGCCGGCGGTACCAGCAGGTTGCGCGGGAAGATCCCGGCCTGGGCCACCAGGGTCCAGAGCAGCAACAGGGCCAGGGGCGAGACCAGCCAGGTCAGGGAGGTGAGTGTGCAGCGCAAGGAATGAGCCATGGCGGTTCTTATATCGGCGAAGTACCCGATGCCTATCGCAAGACCTGTGCCATCGCGCGCTCGTAGGAGCTGGCTTGCCAGCGAAAGCGTCGGCTGGGGTGGTGCAAGGCTTGCGGGCCTGTTCGCCGGCAAGCCGGCTCCTACGGGGCGGGCGGGCCTGCGGGATGTATCTGGCGGCTGTAGGAGCTGGCTTGCCAGCGAAGACGTCGGCCGGGGCGGTGCAAGGCTTACGGGCCTGTTCGCCGGCAAGCCGGCTCCTACGGGGCGGGCGGGCCTGCGGGATGTATCTGACGGCTGTAGGAGCTGGCTTGCCAGCGAAGGCGTCCGCAAGGGCGATGCAAGGCTTGCGGGCCTGTTCGCCGGCAAGCCGGCTCCTGCGGGAGGAGCGGCGTGTGGGTGGGTTGTGGGCGCTGGCGTGCCAGCGAAACTGATGCCTGGGCAGCAGCCACTGCTGCCAGGGCAACACCCCGGCAGCAGTCCGGCCTCAGAAGTCGTAGCTGAGGCTGGTGTAGTAGAACGCGCCCTGGGCGCCCTCGGGGCTGGTGATGGAGTATTTCGGCACGCCATACAACTGCGCCCCGGATGCCTTGTCCGGGTGGGTATCGAACAGGTTGATGGCGCCCACGGACAGCTTCAGCGACTTGTCGAAGCTGTAGGAAATGTCCAGGTCAGTGACCCATTGCGCGCTGAAGGTCTGGTCCAGGGTCGGGTTGCTGGCGTTGAGGCTTTTCCATTGCCCGTAACGGCGCTGGGCCAGGGTCAGGCCCCAGCTGTCATACAGCCAGTTGGCGCTCAGGGTCAGCTTGTTCTTCGGTGTGCCGTCCTCGATCAGGCCCTGGGTGGTGCGGCCGACGATCTGCGAGCCGGCGATGTTGCCCACGTCCCGCAGGGCGGTGATCCTGGTGTTGTTCTGGCTGTAGCCGCTGGACAGGTTCAGGCGCCCCCATTGCTGCAGGTCCAGCTGGTAGTTGCCGGTCAGCTCGACGCCATCGGTGCGGGTGTCGGCGACGTTGGTGTAGAACGCCGCGCTCTGGATGTTGGCGTAAGGGGTGCCGGCGAAGATCGGCGTGACCACCGAGGCCGGCAACTGGTCGGACAGGGTGATGCGGTTGTCGATGTTGATCCGGTACGCATCCAGGGTCACCGAGGCGTTGGCCAGCGGCCGCCAGACCAGGCCCAGGGAGTAGTTGGTGGACTCCTCGGGCTTCAGCGCCTTGCCCCCCAGCAGCTTGGCTTCCGGGCTGTCGGCGCGCAGGGTGCGTTGCTGCACCTCGACGTAGTTGCCGCTGCCCGGCGGTTGCTCCACCACCTGCACGCTGAACGAGGACAGCCCGCTCTGGACCAGGGACGGCGCCCGGTAGCCGGTGCTGGCGGTGGCCCGGGCGGCGAGCTGCGGGGTGAAGTCGTAACGCAGCGACAGCTTGCCGTTGGTGGTGTCGCCAAAATCCGAGTAGTGCTCGGTGCGCACCGCCACCCCGGCCTGGAATTTCTCGGTGACCTGGCCTTCGACGTCGATGTAGGCGCCCCAGACCTTGCGCTCCAGAGAGGCGGCGTCGACCTGGGTAATGCCCGAGTAGTAGCCGGGAATGCGCCGCCCGGTGACCGGGTCCACGGTATTGAACAGCGGCCCGTTCTGCCAGCCCGCCGCTTCGCCGGCGCTCAGTTCGTAGTTCTCCTGGCGCCAGGCCAGGCCCGCCGACAGGGTCAGGGGCTTGAACAGGAGGTCGGTGGGGAAGTCCCGCACCCAGTCCAGGGTCAGGTTGGTCTGGTCGGCCTCGCGCTTGCCGGTGTAGATCTTCGCCGGGCTGGCCTCGCCCCAGCTGGGGTTGATGGCGTTGCGGTCGGCGGATTTCAGGCTGTTGTCACCGTGGTTCAGCGCCAGGTCGAACTTGCCCAGGCGTTCGTCCTCGTAGCGCAGGCCACCGGTCAGGGCATAGTCCTCCAGCGAGTAACGGGTGATCGGCAGGCGGCCGTCGGGGTAGCGTTGCAGGGCGTCGCTGCCGTAGTTGTTGCGCAAGGTGGTGGGCGGGTCGAAGAAGCCTTCGGCGTCGGTGTTCTTGTGGGAGTAGGTGGCAAAACCGTAGGCGGTCAGCCCCTCGCCCAGGCCGAACTCGCTGTTGGCGGCGAAGTTGTACTGGTCCGAGACATTGCCCGAGCCCCAGCGCCAGGTGCGGTAGCGGTTGTTCTGTTCCCGGGGGGTGTTGGTGCTGGTGGAGCCGAGGTAGAAGATCCGGTTGTCGGGGTTGGTGTCACTGGCCGGGTCCTGGCTGCCGGCATCGAAGCTCAGGGTCAAAAAGCCGTCGTTGGGCAGGCTCAAGCCCTTCCAGCCGCTGAGCTTGCGTTGCAGGCCATCGCCCTTGTCGTAGCCGCCGAAGCGATAGCCGAGGTTGCCGCCGTCGTCCTTTTCCTTGAGCACGATATTGATCACCCCGGCGATGGCGTCGGAGCCGTACTGGGCGGCGGCGCCGTCGCGCAGGATCTCCACTCGCTCGATGGCGCTCAGGGGGATCAGGCTCAGGTCCACCGCGGCGGCGCCGCGGCCGTTGACCAGGCTCTGGCGGGTGACGTTGGCGCTGGTGTGGCGGCGCTTGCCATTGACCAGCACCAGCACCTGGTCCGACGCCAGGCCGCGCAGGGAAGCACCCTGGGCGATGGAGCCGGCGAAGGCGCCCTGGGGCGACTGCGGGTAGCTGAACGAAGGCGAGAGGGCGGTGAGGGCGCCGGACAGGTCGCTGGCCCCGGTCTGCTGCAACTGCTGGGCGGACAGCACGTCCACCGGTGCGGCGCTTTCCAGGGCCGTTACATCACTGCGCCGGGTGCCCAGCACCACCACCGTGTCCAGGTGATCGGCGCTGGCGCCGGGGGCATTGCTTGAGGTCTGGGCAGCGAACGCGGGCACGGCAAGGCTGCCGACGACCAGCGCCACGGCGCCGGCCAACGGATTGCGATGGAACATCTTTGGATTCCTTCTGAAATGAATGACCCCAACCGCCCCTGTAGGCGCGGGCTTGCCAGCGAAGGCGTCGTCATGGACGGCGCAAGGCTTGCGGGCCTCTTCGCCGGCAAGCCGGCTCCTACAGGGTGGGTGCGGTGGTGGGCGATACCGGCGGCCCGGAAATCAGGGTTCGGGTGGCCTGCCGCGGGCGTCAGAAGCGGCTGGTGACGCTCAGGCCCACGGTGCGCGGGTCGCCGTAGGTGATGACGTATTGCCCCAGCGTGCCGTTGGGCCGGCCATGGACCTGGTAGCGGCGGTCGGTGAGGTTGTTGACGAAGCCGGTGACGCTGAGCTTTTCATCCGGGCTGAACCAGGTCAGGCGGGTGTTGGCCAGGGTGTAGTGGGGCTGGCTCAGGGTCTTGTCGGCGCTGCTCTGGCGGTCGGCGAGGAAGTACTCCTTGTCGCGGAAACTCACGTCGCCGCCGGCCACCAGCTTGCCGCCAATCTCCAGGGGAATGGTGTAGTCGGCCCCCAGGGACACCACGTTGCGCGGGGAGCGCACGAAACTGTTGCCGCTGTAGTCGCCGGTGACCGCGCCGGTGTTGGGGTTGGTGTTCTTGAAGTCGGTGTACTCGGTATCCAGGAACGAGATCGCCGCCCGCAGGTGCAGATAGTCGGTGGGCTGGCCTTCGAGCTCCAGTTCCGCGCCCTTGACCTTGCCCTTGGCGCCATTGGTCAGGGCCGTGGTGAGCACGCCGTTGTTGACCGTCAGCAGGTTCACCTGGATGTCCGAGTAGTCGTAGTAGAAGACGTTGGCGTTGGCGGTCAGGCGATGGTTGAACCATTCCGACTTGAGGCCGATCTCGTAGGCGTCGAGTTTCTCCGGGTCCACCGTGGTCAACTGCGCCAGGCTGGTGGACAGCCCGGTATTGAAGCCCCCGGAACGGAAACCGTGGGCGTAGCGCAAGAACACCCGGACGTTGTCGTTGATCCGGTATTCCGGGGTCAGATCGTAGGTCCAGGCTTCCCAGGTCTTGCTCTCGTCGCGGCTGCCGTTGCTGCCGGCGGCGCCCAGGGGGATCAGCGGGCCGTTGGCCGTGGCCCGGGTGAGCTGGGTCAGGTCCAGGTCGATGTCTTTCTTTTCCTGGGTCCAGCGCAGGCCGCCGGTCACGGTGAAGTTGTCGGTGAAGTCGTAGGTCAGGTTGCCGAACAGCGCGTAGCTGTCGGTGGTGTGCTGGTAGTTGAGGTCGCGAAAGTCGGTGGCGCCGCCGGTCTGGTTGGAGCCGGTGCCGTTGGGCGTGGGGCCCGGGGTGATGAGGCGCTTGGCCGAGCTGTCCAGGTCCTCATGGAAGTAGTGCACCCCCGCCAGCCAGCGCAGGGTTTCCTGCTGCGGCGAGGCCAGGCGCAGTTCCTGGGAGTACTGGTTGTAGCGGTTGTCGCTGATGGCCGCGCCGTTGACCTCGTAGGGGGTGTAGTCGGCGTCGCTGGTGGACTGCCCGCGAATGTAGTCGTAGGCGCTGATGGAGGTCAGGGTGTAGTCCCCCAGGTGCCAGTTCAGGGTCAGGGACGTACCGTCGTGATCGAGCTTGGCATCCTCGTTGACGTTGAGGGCGATGTTGCGTCCGTCGGGCCGCTGGTAGCCGACGTTGTAGTAACGGCCCACCGGCAGCGAGCCGTTGCTGCCGTCGCCCTTGTATTCCCGGGCGTGGATCTTCAGCAGGGCGTCCAGGTCCGGGTTGAGCCTGGCCAGGAACTGCAGGCGCACGGCCTTCTTGTCGACGTCGCCGTAGGTATGGTCGTCGGTGAGGTTCTTCTGGAAGCCGTCGCGTTCTTCCGAATACAGCGACAGCCGCGCCGCCAGCCTGTCATCCACCAGGGCACCGCCGATGGCGCCATTGAGGACGCGCTCGCTCTTGCTGCCGATGCCCAGGGTGCCGTAGCCGTCGGTGTCGAAGGTCGGCTTCTTGGAAATCACATTGACCGCACCGGCAGTGGTGTTCTTGCCGTACAGGGTGCCCTGGGGGCCGCGCAGGATCTCGATGCGCTCCAGGTCGAACAGCGGCCCGCCGCCGGCGATGGGCGCGTTGAGGTAGACGTCATCGGCATAGATGCCCACCGGGAACACCGTGGCCGCCCCGGTGTCGCCCGTGCCCAGGCCGCGGATGTACCAGCGTGGGCGGCCGTCGCCGTCGGGGTTCTTGGCCGAGGCGTTGGGGATGAAGGTGGTGATGTCGCCCATGTTGCGCACCCCGTCGGTCACCAGGCTGGTGCCCTGTACGGCGGACACCGCCACCGGAACCTCTTGCAGGGTTTCCTCCCGGTGCTGGGCGGTGACGGTGACGGTCTTCAGGGCGGGTTCGCTGCTGTTCCCGGTGGTGTCGGTGTCTGTGGTTTCGGCGGCCAGCAGGCCCTGGCTGAATGTGCCCCCGGTGAGCGCCAGTGCCAGCCATAGACTCTTGGTGATCGGATTAAGCTTATGCATGTTGAACTCCCCCATTTAAAGTTTCGCTAAGAGGGCTAGAGCAGAGAACGTGCCAAGAGGCTTAGTGGGTTTTATGGGTAAGCGTTAGTTTGATCAAGTCATTGAAAAACAAGGCTTAATTTAAATTCGTTTGAGTGTTTTAGAGAGGGGTTTGGCAGGCGTGAAAAGTTGCGGGCCAGAGGTTTAAAACATCCTGCGCAGGATTCAGCAGAAGTTGCTTGGCTGGTGCTGCTGGAGCAGCACCGATTGCCCGCTGGACTGTTGCTGCGCCAGCACCGGCCCCCCAGCCCGTAGGAGC
>NZ_VYKE01000208.1:0-6752 GCF_032424515.1 Pseudomonas sp. JV245A | reverse complement strand
CTGTTCGCCGAGGAACCGCTGTCCTGGGGGCTGCGGGGGGACCCCTATTTGTGGCGAGCCATGGCCACGCATCTGGCCCACACGCCCTGGCCGGCCACGGCGCAGCAGTTGGAAGCCCTGATCGTCCAGGCCTTCGAGCAACTGACCGGCAGGGCCTGGAGCTCGGCAGGGCACTTCTTCGTCGAGGCCTTTGCCCATGGCGGCATGTCCAGCGGCGGGATTTCCATGGGCTTCTGGCACGAGCGCGGCCTGCCCCTGTTGTGCGCCCGTTGGGCTCAAGCCTGATCAGATATCGCTGGGTATCAGCATAAGCAGGTCGGTATCGCCGATATCCACCCCAGCCTGGGTCAGCAGGGTGCTGGCCTGGCCGCGGTGGTGGGTCTGGTGGTTGAAGAAATGCACCAGCAGGCTATAGAAATCGCGCTCGGCGACCACGCCCCGGGTGTTGGCGTAATGCAGGCTGCTGTCCAGGTCGGCGTCGCTCAGGGACTGGCTGAAATCGAGGATCAACTGGTCCAGCCACTGACGCTGCTGCCAGAGCCCGCCCAGGTTTGGGAACAGCAGGGTCTTGAGGTCCTGTGGCAGGGCCACCTGCTGCAGCGGCGCCAGGGCCGCAAACCGCGCCGGGTGCTGGGCAAAGCGCTTGAGCCAGATGGTGTCGCCGGCCAGCAAATGATTGAGGGTGCCGAGGATCGAGCCGAAAAAGGCCTGCCGGTCCAGAGCCAGTTGCGCATCGGACAGGCCCATGGCGGCGCTGTACAGCTTGCTGTTCATCCACTGGTTGTAGCGAGCCATCAGGCCCAGGTGCTCGGTGCGGTTCATTGCGGTTCCTTTCGGGGTTTGCGGGCTGGCGCGCAGCAGCTTCGCAAGCCCCGGTGCCGCAATGCAAGAGGCGTCACAAAAGCCTCGTGCGCAGGCCGTTTGTAGGGCTGTGCAGCCATTAAAAAAACCGCCCCTTTGGCCCCGATAACATCGTTTCTCGGGGCTTGGGCTTTTCTCTATATTGGCCACCAGATCCAGCGCGGCAACAGGCCGCGCACCCTTTATGGTGAGCCGTTGCAATGAATAAAAAACCTGAACGCACAGGGCTGGAAAACCCCGGAACCGCTACCCGGGTGGTCTGGGGCGGAGAGCAAGTCCGTCATCCCTACAACGCCACGCAACCCCCGATTGTCGCCAGCGCCGCCTATGGCTACGACGACATCGACCAGTGGTACGACGTGGCCCTGGGCAAGGCCCCGGGCTTTATCTACAGCCGCATGAGCAACCCCACGGTGCAAACCCTGGAAGCCAAGCTGCAGGACCTGGAAAACGCCGAATCGGCGGTGGCCTTCAGCAGCGGCATGGCAGCCATCAGCGGCGTGCTCTACAGCTTCCTGCGCCACGGCCAGCGGGTGGTGTCGACCAAGGACAGCTACGGTGGTACCAACAAGATCTTCGAGGAATTCCTGCCGCGCATGGGCGTGGCCGTGACCCTCTGCGAAACCTTCGACCAGCAGCAGATCGAGGCCGAGATCGCCAAGGGCTGCGACCTGCTGTACCTGGAGACGCCGACCAACCCGACCCTGAAGATCGTCGATATCCAGCGTTTGGTCGCCGCGGCGAAACAGGTCGGCGCCCTGGTGGTGGCGGACAACACCTTCGCTACGCCGCTGAATCAGAACCCCCTGGCGCTGGGCGTGGATGTGGTGATCCACAGCGCTACCAAGTTCCTCAGCGGTCACGGCGATGTGCTGGGTGGCGTGGCCTGCGGCAGCGAAGCGCTGATGAGCCAGGTGCGTCACTACCGGGAAATCAACGGTGCCAGCCTCGATCCGTTCTCGGCCTACCTGATCATTCGCGGGATCAAGACCCTGGCCCTGCGCATGCGCCAGCAACAGCACAGCGCCGCGCAGCTGGCGCAGTTCCTGCTCAACGAGCCGTTGGTGGAAGCCGTGAACTACCCGGGCCTGCCCAACCACCCGAACCACGCCGTGGCCTGTGCGCAGATGCGCGGTTTCGGCGCCATCGTCAGCTTTGTCCTGGTGGGTGGCATGGACAGCGTCAAGCAGCTGTTGCCACGCCTGCGCTATGCCCACTGCGCCGGCAACCTGGGGGCGGTGGAAACCATCTACGGCCCGGCGCGCACTACCAGCCATGTGGAGAACACCCTGGAAGAGCGCCAGGCCCTGGGCATTTCCGAAGGCCTGGTGCGGATTTCGGTGGGCATCGAAGACACCGATGACCTGCTGGCCGACCTGCAGCAGGCCTTCGCCTGGCTGCGCCAATCCCTCAAGCAGAATGCGGCGCCTGGCGCCATCCCATCCCAGGACCCGCGGGCCGAGGTCGCCCACTGAAAAGAGCGCGCAACACCCCCACAGCAAGGCAGCCAGCGGGGGCTTCATGAAGAGGAATAACAATAAAAACCTGGTGGCATCCGATTTGTTTTCTGCCCATTTCCACAGTCGCAGAAATTGAGACTTGCCCTGACAACTTTCATGAGAACCATCATGTCCCTACAAGAACAACAGACCGACTTGCGCGGCGGCTTCAAGCAAGAAATGCAGACCCGGCACATCGTCATGCTCGCCCTGGGCGGGGTGATAGGCACCGGGCTGTTCCTCACGTCCGGCTACACGGTGAACCAGGCCGGCCCGCTGGGCGCGGTGATCGCCTACATCATCGGCGCGCTGATGGTGTACCTGGTGATGATGTGCCTCGGCGAGCTGGCGGTGCAGATGCCCGAGACCGGCTCCTTCAGCACCTACGCCACGCGCTTTCTCGGCCCCGGCACCGGCTACACCGTGGCCTGGCTGTACTGGCTGACCTGGACCGTGGCCATCGGCTCGGAATTCACCGCCGCCGGCATCCTCATGGCCCGCTGGTTCCCCGAGACCCCGGTGTGGATCTGGAGCGCGCTGTTCGCCATGGTGGTATTCCTGTCCAACGTGGTGTCGGTACGGCTGTTTGCGGAAACCGAGTTCTGGCTGTCGCTGGTCAAGGTGATCACCGTGCTGGCATTCCTGGCGGTGGGCGGCGGGGCGATTCTCGGTCTTCTGCACATCGACCAGGCCCACAGCATCGGCCTGAGCAACTTCACCCGTGAGGGGCTATTCCCCACCGGCTTCATGCCGATCGCCATGACCCTACTGGCGGTGGCCTTCGCTTTCTCCGGCACCGAACTGATCGGCATCGCCGCTGGCGAAACCCGTGACCCGCAACGCAATGTGCCACGGGCGATCCGCACCACGGTGCTGCGCCTGGCGATTTTCTTCGTCGGCACCATCTTCGTCCTCGCCACCCTGTTGCCCCGGGAGCAGGCCGGCCTGGTGGAAAGCCCGTTCGTCACGGTGTTCACCTACATCGGCATTCCGTACTCGGCCGACATCATGAACTTCGTGATCATCAGCGCGTTGCTGTCCGCCGCCAACTCCGGGCTGTACGCCGCCTCGCGGATGCTCTGGACCCTGAGCGACCAGGGGCATCTGCCCAAGCAGTTCTCGGCCCTGACCCGCATGGGCACGCCGCTCAACGCGATCATCGTGAGCATGGCCGGTGGCGCCGCCTCGCTGCTCAGCAGCGTGTTCGCCCCGGACACCATCTACCTGGCCCTGGTGTCGATTTCCGGGCTGGCGGTGGTGGTGGTGTGGATGAGCATCGCCGCCAGCCAGATCGCCTTTCGCCGGCACTTCGTGGCCAACGGCGGTGACGTGCGCGACTTGAAATTCCGTGTTCGTGGCTATCCCTGGGTGCCGCTGGGGGCGCTGTTGTGCTGCGCCCTGGCCTGTGTCGGCATCGGTTTCGACCCCGAGCAGCGCGTGGCCCTGTACTTCGGCCTGCCCTTCATCGCCTGGTGCTACCTGGTGTATTACATTACCCGCAGTAGCCGCCAGCGGCGCCTGTCCCTGGCAGCCCTGGCTCGGCCCTCCGATGCCCTGCAGGGTTGACGGGTGCGCCCGGCGCCCAGGGTGTCCATGAGAGCCAGGCCATGAAGCAGAAAAGCTTGCCCCCGCTGAACTGGCTGCGCGCCTTCGAGGTGTCCGCCCGTTGCCTTAACTTCACCCACGCCGCCGAGGAACTGTTCCTCACCCAGGGCGCGGTCAGCCAACAGATCCGCCAGCTGGAAAGCCACCTCGGGGTGGCGCTGTTCAAGCGCCTGCCCCGCGGCCTGGACCTGACCGAGGAGGGCCGTTCCTACCTGCCGGTGGTGCAGGACGCGATCACCCGGTTGGCGGTGGGCACCAACGAAATTTTCGGCCAGCACAAGCGCCGGCCGATCAAGGTGCGCGGCAGCCTGGCGTTTTTCGTCCACTGGCTGGCGCCCAAGCTGGCGGATTTTCAGCACAGGCACCCGCTGGTGGATATCCGCTACATCAGCAATATCTGGGTCAAGGAGCTGGACGGCGAAGACGACCTGGAAATTCGTTGGGGCCACGGCCACTGGCCGGGGCTGGTGGCCCAGCGCCTGACCTGGGACACGCTGTTCCCGGTGTGCGCCCCGGCCTTGCTGGACAAGGCGCCGCTAGAGGTGCCGGCGGACCTGGCCCGGCACCCGCTGCTGCATGTGCTGGGCTACGAAGAGGGCTGGGGCTACTGGCTGCAGCGGGCCGGCGCCGAGCAGGTGGATTCGTCCCGGGGGATGCAGTTCGACACCCTGATTTCCACCTTGCGCATGGCCGAACTGGGCCTGGGCGTGGCCCTGGCCCGTTCCTCCATGGTCGACCAGATGCTCGCCGACGGGCGCTTGCTGGAGCCTTTCAGTCAGCGCATCGAGGCCAGCGAATCCTTTTACCTGGTGCGTGGCGCCGGGGCCGATCCACACCCCGATGCGCTGGAATTTTCCACCTGGCTGGTGGAGCAGGCCCATCGCCATAAATGACTGGCCGGAGCCAAACATGCGTTATGTGAGTACCCGCAGTACCGCCGAGCAGGTGGATTTCGAAAGCGTGGTGTTATCCGGCGTGGCCGCCGATGGCGGGCTGTACGTGCCTGCCGAGCTGCCACGCTTCAGCCCCCAGGAGATCGCCAATTGGTCGACCCTGGATTACCCCGAACTGGCCTTCCGGGTGCTCAGCCCCTTTGTGGGCGACTGCCTGCCCGAGGCGGACTTCAAGGCCTTGCTCAGCCGCGCCTACAGCGGCTTTGGCCACCGCGCGGTGGCGCCCCTGCGACAGATCGACCGCAATGAATGGGTGCTGGAACTGTTCCATGGGCCCACAGGCTCGGCCAAGGATTTTGCCGCGCGGTTGCAGGCGCAACTGGTGGGCTATTTCCTCCAGCGCCGGCAGCGCCACGGGGTGCTGGTGGGGGCCAGCAACGGCGATACCGCGCTGGCGGCCATCGACGCCTTCAAGGACTGCCCGCAGACCCAGGTGCTGGTGTTCTATCCGCAGCACGGCGTGCCCGAGCAGCAAGGGCAGCAGTTGCAGGCGGCACACAACCCCGGGCTGTGGCGCTTTGCCGTGCAGGGCAGCTTCGACGACTGCCAGACCCTGGTGGCCCGCCTGCTGCGCCAATGGCCCCTGGCCGAGCGCGAGGTGATCGGCTTCAACTCCAGCAATTGGGTCGGGGTCATGGCCCAGCTGGTGCTGTATTTCCATGCCGTGCTGCAACTGGGGGGCGGCCAGCGGCCCATCGGTTTCAGCGTGCCGGCGGCCAGCTTCGCCGAGGTCTATGCCGGCTATATCGTGCAGAAGATGGGCCTGCCCATCACCCAGATGATTGTCGCCACCAACCGCAACGACGCCCTGCACCAGCTGTTCCTGAAGAACCGCTATTGTCGCGCCGAGGCCAGCCAGAGCCTGTCGCCGGCCATGGACCTGTCGCTGTTCGCCAACCTGGAGCGCTTTGTCTGGGAGCTCTATGGCCAGGACCCGCATGCGGTGGCGGGCCTGATGCAGCGCTTTGAAGGCAGTGGCGAGATGACCCTGGGCAACGAGTTCTGGCTGCAGGCGCGGATGATCATCGACTCCTACTCGGTGAGCGATGAAGAGACCGGCAAGGAGATCAGCAGCCTCTATCGGGACACCGGCTACATCATCGACCCCCATGCTGCCATCGGTGTCCTGGCGGCGCGCCTGTACCGCCGCAGCCTGGTGGCGCCCATGGTCACCCTGGGGGAGATCGCGCCGGCCAAGTCGGCTCGGTTGCTGGGCTCGCTGGGTATTCCCGGGCTGGCACCGCAGCCACTCGCGGCGCCTTCCACGGCGCAGTGGCAGGCACTGGCGGCGGATGATTTTGCCGCCGTACTGCACTGCCTGAAGGCACTGTGATGGGCACCGCGAAGGAGGCTTCATGAAGCGGATCCTGGATCCACTGGACGAATGCATCATCGCCGAGCTGACCCGCAATGCCCGGGCGGCTCATGCCGAGCTGGCGGCCAAGGTCAACCTGTCGCGCAACGCGGTGCGCCAGCGCATCGAACGCCTGGAGCGCGACGGAGCGATCCAGGGCTACACCATTCGCCTGGGCGAAGGGCGCGGGGCGGATACCCGGATCAATGCGCTGATCTTCGTCTACCGCTACGACCGCATGCGCGGGGCCGATGTATTGCAGGCGCTGCGCGCGATGCCGGAGATCATCCAGTGCGAAGTGCTCAGCGGCGAGTTCGATGTGCTGGTGCGGGTCAGCGCCGCCAGCGTAGAGCGGGTGCACCGGGTGTGGAATGACATCGCCGCCTTGCCCGGGGTGGAAAACACCGTGACGTCCTTTGTCTTGTCCTCTGTGGCCTGAGCGCAGAGCCGGATCTTCTGGCCTCCTGTAGCCGCTGCCGA
>NZ_VYKE01000207.1:0-6795 GCF_032424515.1 Pseudomonas sp. JV245A | reverse complement strand
GCTGGATGCCCGCGGCAACGACACCAGGCCGGTGATGGTGCAGCAGGCCGGGCAATGGCAACCCATGTTCAGCCTGATCCCCACGGCGCTGCTGGGTGACCTGCGCCAGGCCTGGGACAACGGCGAGCGCAGCCTGCTGCGGGCCCTGGCCGCCCATGGGCTGAGGCCCCTGCCCTGCGCCGCGGACGATCCGCGGCTGAGCAACTTCAATACCCCTGAACTACTGTCTGAAGCAGGCCCCAAGCCCCTGGCCTGAACACCGCCGGAGGTGCCCAAGGGCGCGACCGGGCAAGGCCCCAGGCCTTTTCATGGGCGCAACACCTGCGTTATTACTGAACCCGACTTTTCCCACAACAGGTGCCACCGTGGACATCAAGCAACTCAAGTTTCTGATCGCCCTGGAGCAGACCCGGCACTTTGGCCAGGCCGCCGCGCGCTGCCATATCACCCAGCCGACCCTGTCCATGCGCCTGCGCAATCTTGAGGATGAACTGGACCTGATCCTGGTCACCCGTGGCCAGCGCTTCGAAGGCTTCACCGAAGCCGGCGAGCGGGTGCTGGCCTGGGCCAAGACCCTGCTGGCAGCCCATGACGGGCTGTTCGCCGAAGCCGCTGCCTGCCGCGGGCAACTGGTGGGCAAGCTGCGCCTGGGGCTGGTACCGCTGAGCGGCTTCAACCCCATCAGCTACGTGCAGCAGCTATCGTCGAGCTTCCCGGAACTGCAGTTCAGCCTGTCGTCCATGAGCTCCGACCGGATCATCGAGGACATCGGCAACAACCAGCTGGACCTGGGGGTCTGCTACCTGGACCACGTCAACCCCAACTATCTGGACTTCTTCGAGATCGGCGAGACCCGGGTCGGCCTGCTCTACGACACCCGGCACTTTCATTTCGAAGGCACCGAGATGAGCTGGGAGGACGCCGCCGAACTGCCGCTGGGCATGCTCAGCACCGGCATGCACTATCGCAAGTCCATCGACCTGAGCTTTCGCAGCCGCGGCCTGAACCCGCAGCCGATCCTGGAAAGCGACTCCACCTACCAGCTGTTCCAGGCGATCCACGAAGGCTTCTGCTGCTCGATCATGCCCCTGGACAGCGGCCTGGATTCGCCCATCGAGAACCTGGCCTTTATCCAACTGCCGGATGCCAGCGTGCTGGCGCCACTGGGGCTGGTGATGCGCAAGACCGAGCCGCGCTCGGCGATTGCCGAAAAGTGCTTCGCCGAAGCCAAGAAGCTGTTTGCGATCAAAGAGTGAATCAATGCCCCAGGGCCGCCCATGGCCCTGGGCGAATCGAATGCAACGAGGTGTGGTCATGGTTTGCCGGATCGAACAAACGGAGCAACAACCCGAGGCCAATGCGCCGGCGCCGGCGCCGCAGCGGGTGGCCTATCGCGAGTACAGCGCCGACGGCCCGATGGCCGAGGCGCCGCTGGCCGCCGAGATCGCCCTGGCGATCACCTACAACGGCCTGAGCCAGGCGGTGATGATGGTGTCTCCGGGCAACCTGGAAGACTTCATTCGCGGCTTCAGCATTACCAACGACATCGTCAATGACCTCGGCGAAATCTACGACATCCGCCTCAGCCACTTCCCCCAGGCCTGCCAGGCCGACGTGGAAATTTCCAGCCGGGCGTTCTGGGCCCTCAAGGACCATCGCCGGCAAATGGCCGGCACCAGCGGCTGTGGCCTGTGCGGAGTGGAGGCCCTGGAACAGGCGCTGCCGCAACTGCAGATCCTCGAACCCGCGGCCCTGCCACCTGCCGAACACCTGCAGGGCCTGCGCGAGCGCATCGAACAGGCCCAGCACATGGCCCGCAGCAGCGGTGCCCTGCATGCGGCGCTGTACTTCGACGAACAGGGCGAGGTGCGCCTGTGCCAGGAAGACATCGGCCGCCACAACGCCCTGGACAAGCTGATTGGCGCGCTGCTGCAGGCCGGGATCGATGGCAGCCGGGGCTTCACCGTGGTCACCAGCCGTTGCAGCCTGGAACTGATCCACAAGGCCGTGCGCGCCCGCCTCGGTACCCTGGTCAGCCTCTCGGCGCCGACCGCACTCACCGTGCAATGGGCCAACAAGCATCGCCTGAACCTGATCCACGTCCCCCACCGCAACGCCCCACGTATCTACAGCCCGGTGTAAATGCACCACGCCGGATGACATGCATCCGGCGTGGCTAGCCCCTTCCCTCAAGCCTCTGTCAGCGGCATAAGCTCAACGTTCTACACCCCAACGTTCGGCCGCCTGCCGGTCGCTCTCGCGGCCGTCGATCCAGCGTTCGCCGGCCGGGGTGACTTCGCGTTTCCAGAACGGGGCGCGGGTCTTGAGGTAATCCATGATGAAGGCGCAAGCCTCGAAGGCCGCTTGGCGATGGGCGCTGGCCACCCCGACAAAGACGATGGGCTCACCCACCTGCAGCAACCCCACCCGGTGCACCAGGCTCACCCGGTTCAGCGGCCAGCGCGCCTGGGCCTGCTCCACGATGCGCTGCAGCGAGCGCTCGGTCATGCCCGGGTAGTGTTCAAGAAACAGGCTGTGCACCACCTCCCCCAGGTTGAGATCGCGCACATAACCGACAAAGGTCACCACGCCGCCGACGCTGGCGTCGCCGGCCTGCAAGCCGGCATTCAGCTGGTCGAGGCTCAACGCCTGGGTCTGCACCTGGATGCTCATGCTCAGCCCCCGGTCACTTGCGGAAAGAAGGCGATTTCATCGAAGTCCTCGATGGCCGCATCGAGCTTGCACAGTTCCTGGTTCAGCGCGCACATCAGGCTGTTCTCCCCCAGCACCTGCGCCCAGGTTTCACCCCGGGCCATCAGCCGCTGGCGCAGGTCCTCGACGGTGCGCAGGCTGGCATCCAGGGGCAGTTTCTCGCCACCGCAGCCCAGTTGCTCACGGTAGCGGGCAAAGTAGTTGACCAGAATCATCGGGCCTCTCCTGCGATAAAGGTGCCGGACTTGCCGCCCTGCTTCTTCAGCAGGTGCAGCCCTTCGATGACCATGGCGCGGTCCACCGCCTTGCACATGTCATAGATCGTCAGCGCCGCCACGCTGGCGGCGGTCATGGCTTCCAGCTCGACCCCGGTGGCGCCGTTGAGCCGGCAGCAACTGGTGATCTGCACCCGGTCCGGCGGCAGTGCCTGCAGTTCGATGTGGATCCCGGTGAGCAGCAACGGGTGGCACAGGGGGATCAGTTCGTGGGTCTTCTTTGCCGCCATGATCCCGGCGATGCGCGCCACGGCGAACACATCGCCCTTGGGATGCCCCTGGTCCTGGATCAGTTGCAGGGTGGCCGGGAGCATGCGCACCCAGGCCCGAGCCTGGGCCTCGCGTTCGGTAGCGGCCTTGCAGGTGACATCCACCATGCTGGCCCGGCCCTGGTCGTCCAGGTGAGTGAGTTCATTCATGTGCAACCTCGGATAACAACAGTGGATCAGCTCAGGACATAGTCCACCGGCTCCAGCGCCGGCGGCAGTTCGGTGGCCCCCAGGGCTTCGAGAATCTCGCGCTCGATGTTGCGCACGATGGCGCTCAGCGGCAGGTCGTTCTCGTCGTGGCCGAAGGGGTCTTCCAGCTCGTCGCCAATGGCGTCCAGGCCGAAGAAGGTGTAGCTGACGATGGCGGTGAAGATCGGCGTCAGCCAGCCCAGGGGCTCGGCCATGGCAAAGGGCAGGAGGATGCAGAACATGTAGCTGGTGCGGTGCAGCAGCAACGTGTAGGGAAACGGCAGCGGCGTGGCCTTGATCCGCTCGCAGGTGGATTGCGCGCCGGTGATGGCCGCCAGTTGATTGGCCAGCAGCAGGTAGCGCCATTCGCTGAGCCGCCCCGCCTGGGCCTGGTCCGAACACTGGCGCGCGATCTGGCGCAGCAGGCTGTCCGGCAGGTTGCTGGTGCTTGCCGGCGGCAACTGGCTGAGCCAGGTTTCGGCAGCGCTCAGTTCATCTTCGCGGCGCAGCCGGGCCTTGAGGGCATGGGCGAAACCGCACAGGTCACGCAGGATCGCGCTGCGCGCCCGGGTGTCTTCAAGCACCTGGGTTTCGCGGATCATCGAGCGCACCTCGGTCACCACCGTGCCCAGGGCCTTGCGCGCTTCGTACCAGCGGTCGTAGCAGGCGTTGTTGCGAAAGCTCATGAAGATCGACAGCGACAGGCCGAGCAAGGTGAACGGGGTGGCATTGACCTTGGAGAAATACGCCGGGTGCAAGGTCTCGATCAGCACGATGGCCGAGGCCAGCAGGGTCACCAGCAGGCTGCGCAGGGCGATGCGCTTGGCAATCGACCCCTTGAGGGAAATCAGCACGCTGATCAGGTTGGGTTTGGATCTGACGATCATCGGGGTAGAACCTTTGCACAATGAAAAGCCGTGATGAGCAGCGGTTCAGCCGCCGGTCATGTTCATGAAGCGCACCACCTGCACCTCGTCGTTGAGTTCGAAGTGATGGCTGTAGGGCTTGAGCTTCATCGCCTCGACTATGGCCCGCTGCAGGCGCCCGGTATCGCCGGGGTGAGCGCGCAGCACGGCCTTGAGGTCCACCGAGTGCTCGTTGCCCAGGCACAGCAGCAAGCGGCCTTCGACGGTCAGGCGCACGCGGTTGCAGGTGCCGCAGAAGTTGTGGCTGTGGGGCGAGATGAACCCCAGGCGAATGTGCGGCGCCTCGGCCAGGCGCCAGTAGCGCGACGGGCCCTGGGTCGACTCGGCGGACTCGATCAGGGTGTAGCGCTCGGCGATCCGCTCGCGAACCCGGGCACTGGAAAAGAACGCATCGCTGCGGCTGTGTTCGCTGATGGTGCCCAGGGGCATTTCCTCGATAAAGGAGATATCCAGGCCGCGGTCGATGGCAAAGGCCACCAGCTCGTTGATCTGCTGGTCGTTGCGCCCCTTCATCACCACACAGTTGAGCTTGGTGCGCTCAAAGCCGGCGGCAATCGCCGCGTCGATGCCGGCGACCACCTGGCCCAGCTCGCCGGTGCGGGTCAGCTGGCGAAACAGGGTCGGGTCCAGGCTGTCGAGGCTGATGTTCAGGCGCTTGACCCCGGCGTCGAACAACGGCGCGGCCAGCTTGCCCAGTTGCGAGCCGTTGGTGGTCATGCACAGCTCCCGCAGCCCGGGCAGCCGGGCAATGTCCCGGCACAGCTGGACCACCCCGGGGCGGATCAGCGGCTCGCCGCCAGTGAGGCGGATCTTGCGGGTGCCCAGGGCCACGAAACGTTCGGCCAGCTGGTACAGCTCCTCCAGGGTAAGAATGCGTTGGCGCGGCAGGAACTGCATGTCCTCGGCCATGCAATACACACAGCGGAAATCGCAGCGGTCGGTCACCGACATGCGCAGATAGTCGACCCGCCGAGCGAAGCCATCGAGCAATACCTGATCTGACATCCGAGCCTCTTTCGACGGTGGGAATCCATCGCGATTAGTTGAAGTTCTTCCACACAAGCACATGCGGAAGGTGTTATTGGCGGCAAGATTAAAAGCCATTAAAAGCCCCGTCCAATCGCTATTAACAACTGGCTGATCAATACAATCTATCGCTCCTCAAATCGCTTCCCACAAAGACCGAAACAAACAATCAACCAGTTGATATATATAGGTTTTTAACGGTGATAGAGGCTTTCGATCAGCCGGTCATTAATTGCGATTAGACAGCGGCCACGGGTGACGAATAGGCTTTATTCGTGGCCCATATAACGAGCCCTGAAAGTTACTCCACGCCAATAAGCAATACCGAACTCAAACAAGTTCACAACAACCGCATTTAGCCTGTGCAGTCAAACAATCACTGACATCGATTCAATGTCGGCCGGTTGCCTGCGTGCGCTGTATTGGAGAAATATCATGAGCGAAGTTGATCGATACAAACCCTACAAGGGCGCCGCTGCCGGTTGGGGGGCGCTGATCGCAGTGACCAAGAACTGGCTGGGCAGCGAGAATGCCTTCAAGAACATCCGCGCCATGCTCAAGACCAACCAGAACGGCGGCTTCGACTGCCCCGGCTGCGCCTGGGGCGAGTCGCCGGAAAATGGCATGGTCAAGTTCTGCGAGAACGGCGCCAAGGCGGTCAACTGGGAAGCCACCGGGCGCCTGGTGAACCCGGCCTTCTTCAACAAATACACGGTCTCGGCCCTGGCCGCGCAGAGCGACTACTGGCTCGAGTACCAGGGCCGCCTGACCCACCCCATGCGCTATGACGCCACCCAGGACCGCTATGTGGAAACCACCTGGGACGAAGCCTTCGACCTGATTGCCAGCCACCTCAAGGGCCTGGACTCGCCCAACCAGGCGGAGTTCTACACCTCCGGCCGGGCCAGCAACGAGGCGGCCTACCTGTACCAACTGTTCGTGCGCGCCTATGGCACCAACAACTTCCCCGACTGCTCCAACATGTGCCACGAGGCCAGTGCCGTGGGTATGTTCGAAAGCGTCGGCGTGGGCAAGGGCACGGTGGTGTTCCATGACCTGGAACAGGCCGACGCGATCTTCGTCATCGGCCAGAACCCCGGCACCAACCACCCGCGGATGCTCGAGCCACTGCGCGAAGCGGTGAAACGCGGTGCCCAGGTGATCTGCTTCAACCCGCTCAAGGAACGTGGCCTGGAACGCTTCCAGCACCCCCAGCACCCGCTGGAGATGCTCACCAACGGCTCCGAGCCCACCTCCTCGGCCTACTTCCGCCCGGCCCTGGGCGGCGACATGGCGGCCTTTCGCGGCATCGCCAAGTTCCTCCTGCGCTGGGAGCGCGAGGCCCTGGCCAACAATGGCGAAGCGGTGTTCGACCGGGCCTTCATCGCCGAACACACC
>NZ_VYKE01000206.1:0-6820 GCF_032424515.1 Pseudomonas sp. JV245A | reverse complement strand
GCCCACCGACCAGGAACTGATCGCTGCCCTGTACGCCAAAGTCCAGGCCCGGCAGGACTGGCAGGCCCAGGCCAGGCAATGCCCCGGCGACAACATGCCGGCCAGGGCCGCGATACGGGTCACGCAGGCCAACCGCTGCGAAACCCCGGAGCAGCTGGGGGCCTGCCTGCAGCGCTGCGAAGCCGGCGACGGCAACGATTGCTACTGGCTGGCAACCACCCTGCAACAGGCCAAAGGGCCGGTCGAAGGCTATGAACCGCTGTACCAGCGCGCTTGCAGCCTGGGCCTGGTCTCCGGCTGCACCAACCGCGCCGCCGGCATGCTCACGGCCGACGCCGACAGCCAGGGCACCCGGCACTGTGCAGTGCAGACCTTCAACAAGGCCTGTGAGCTGGATGACCCCTGGGCCTGCACCATGTACGGCTTCCACCTGAGCCGGGGCATAGGCGTAGCGCCCGGCGCCGATCTGGCGCTGAAGGTGCTGGATAAATCCTGCAAGCACGGCCCCGCCGACCCTGCCTGCAGCGGTGCCCGCCAGTTGCAGGAAGACATTCGCAACGCCCTTGAGGCGGCGAAACGCTGAATCGTCCCGGGAACAGTTTCGCTGGCAGGAGCCGACTTGCCAGCGCCCGGGCGTTCAAGAACTGCGCGGCGCCACCGGGCTTTCGCGATTGCGCTTGAAACGCTGGCGCAGCCATTCGTAGCCGCTGACCATGACAATCCCCGCCAGCAACAGCAACGCGCCGAAAATGAAGTTCGGCTCCAGCGGCTCATGCAGCAGCCAGACCCCGAAACCGATGCCGAACAGCGGGGTCATGAACGACAGCACGCCCAACCGCGAGGCCGGGTAGCGGCGCAGCAGGGTGAACCAGATCAGGAAGCTGGCGAACGACACCACCAACACCTGAAAGCCCAGGCTGGCGACCACCAACGGAGTGAAATGGATGCTGGTCTGATCGGTCAGCAGCGCCGCCAGCCCGAGCCAGACAAAGGCCCCCAGCAGTTGATACTGCAGGGTCCGGGTGGTGGGGCTGGAGGCTAGCCGCGAACAGCGCACCACCACGGTGGTCGCGCCCCAGGCGACCCCGCCCAGCACCCCGAGAAAATCCCCCAGCAGCACATGGCTGCCACCGCCGTGCCCGGCCGCGGCGGGGCCGCTAAAGGCCACGACTATGCCGCCAAAGGCCACGCTGATACCCAGCCACTGCGCGGGTTTCAACCGCTCGGCCGGCATCAGCCAGTGCAGCCCCAGGGCGGCGAAGATCGGCGCGGTATAGAGAAAGATCGCCATGTGCGACGCCGTGGTGTAGCGCAGCCCTTCACCCACCAGCAAAAACTCCAGGGCGAACAGCCCGCCCACCAGCAGGCCCGGGCGCCAATGGCCGTCGCCCAGCCCCAGGCGCTCGCCGCGCCAGCACATCAGCAGCCCCACCAGCAGCGCCGCGCCTCCGGAGCGCAGGGCAATCTGCAGCACCGGGGCGATGTCCGATGCAGTGGCCTTGAGCGCCACCTGCTGCAGGCCCCAGATCGCGCACAGGCCGACCATCAGGCTGCAGGCGGTGGCATCCAGGGGTTGGCGAGTGGCCATGGCAGATCCTTCATCGAGAAAAAGTGATGAAGGATTGTCCGCCTGACAGTTTTCCTAGATATAGTTTTAATCCGCCAGCCCATAGCACTTATCCGCCAACCGGTGCCCGCCGTGAACAAAGCCGCGCAACAGTTGCACCTGCCACCTTTCAGCGAAGCCCTGCCGGCGCCGATCTTCTTTCGCGCGGCCAACCTGCCGGCCCACGCCACCTACCCGCGCCACCGCCATCCGTGGGGCGAGTTCGTCTATGCCTACAGCGGGGTGATGGAAATCGAGCTGGGTGACCACCATTACCTGGCGCCGCCGCAGTACGGCATCTGGCTGCCGCCGAATGTCGAGCACATGGGCTTCAACCGCCACGAAGCCTGCCACTGCTCGCTGTACCTGGCGCCCGAGCTGTGCACCGCCCTGCCCGCCCGGCACTGCGCCCTGAGCCTCAGCCCGCTGGTCCTGGCGCTCCTGGACGACTTGCGCCAGGCGCCACCGGGCCTGCCCCAGAGCGACGAGCAACAGCGCCTGCTGCAGGTGCTGGTGGACAAGCTGGGGCATGCCTCCTGCGCCGGCAGCTACCTGCCCTCTTCCGACGACCCGCTGCTGGGCCCGGTGCTGCGCACCCTCAAGGCCAACCCAGGCGACCCGCGCTCGCTGCCGCAACTGGCCCATGCCGCCAACACCAGCGAACGCACGCTGATGCGGCGCAGCCAGCGCGAGCTGGGCATGTCACTGGTGGAATGGCGCCAGCGCCTGAAGGTGGTGCAGGCCCTGGCCCTGCTGGAACAGGGACGGACCGTGGAAAGCATCGGCCTGGACCTGGGCTACAGCAGCGCCTCGGCCTTTATCAGCATGTTCCGGCGGATGATGGCCACCACCCCGGATGAATATCGCCGCCAAGCCATGGGCCGCGACTGAGGACCCGGTCAACTGCCAATCAGCTTCACACAAGGCTCAAGGTCGGATTTCAAACTGATGAAGGCCGCTTGCTCCACCGCCTGGTCACGAGCTTTTATGGCGTTGTCCAGATCGGTTTGGGCATTCTTCAATTCGTTGTCGGCTGCCAATTGCCTCTTTTGGAGATCACTCTCGGATTCCTCCTTCAGAGGCTGAATATTGGAAAGACTCTTCTTCTGTTCATAATGTCTCTGTGCAGCCAGGAGTTCTTCCTCTTGTCCAGCAATGTTGCTCCTCTTGAGTTCGCTGTCCTTGTTGTATTGCTCGGCATACCTTTTGAAATCGGCCTGGCTCGGCGCCATGGGCCTCTGGCCCCGTATCAGGCTGCGATAGCGGTCAAAAATATCGTTGATCCGCGAAATGCTGTCGGGCACGGCTGCCTGGGCCGCGCCCTTGATGTCATCCAACGCAGAACTAGCGGCCTGTACACGGGCCGCTTCAGTCAAGGGATCCAGCACGTCTGCAACACACCTGAGTGAGGTCAACGCCGTCTCATGAGTGTCGAGCGTGGTTGCAGGGGCATAGAAACTGTCCAGAGCCAACGCCCCCAGAGCCAACCCCAGGCCGGTGTTTAGCAACCCTGTCTTGGAAGCAAGTTGGCCAACTGTTGCCGACGCACCGCCCACCAACGCCGTTTCCTGATAGGCCGTTCTCTGGCCGCTTTTCTGATCCGCGGCCTGCGAGACTTTGAGCTTCACCGCTACCAACTCTTGCTTGACCTCATCCAGCGTAATGGGATCTTGCCTGGCAGCTGTCGCTCTTGCCAAACGGATCATTTCACTGAACGTCTGGTCAGCGGAAATAGCCGAGCCGGGCCCCCAGGAACCGCACTTTTTTTGCTGAAAACACGGAGAACTGCACCCGCCCATTGCAAGAATCAGCAGCCCCCCCAGGATTTTGATAAGCATCGACGGCATAACGTGGAACTCCCTTTCAGCACTTAAAGCCCGGACGATTTCAGACATTGGCGCATCTCTGCCACCGACATGCCCGTATGACACTGATCCACCGCACGCTGGAGATTTTCCTGGCTCACAGCCTCCAACAAGGCACCGTAAGGAGGCTGTTCCTGCTTGAGCCGGGCGTCACTCAAGATAATGACCTCGACCTTCTCTTCGATGGCGGCGCGGATCCTGATATCAGCGGCGCCCCGGGGTCTGTTTCGGGTCTGCTCACAGCTGTCCTGTTTAAGGTCAGGCCTGGACAGAAAAGGCGGCAATAGGCCGGCTTCGATGGCCGTACAGCGTTGAGCCAGAGAGATCGGCCCAGGCAGTTGCTGTTTCAGCGCGCCGTAACGCAGCAGTTGATGAGCGGCAATAGAGGCTTCGCCAAACCTCGGACCGATATCCCCCACCACAGCTAGAACCTCTCGGCCGTTGAACTGCAGGGAGGCGACCTGCCCCAGGCGATTTCTTGCAACACGTGGCGCGACGATGAAAGGCACAATCGCTGCGTCCAGGGAGCGCGCCCTCTGCTGATCGTCCCGAAGCATCAATGACGTCAGAGAAATATAGGGCACCAGGGAAATGCCCTCTACGGTCGCCAGAGTGGGACCCTGGCGGGGAGCCCCCAGCCCTCCACCTACAATGTATCCCTCGATACCTCCGGACTTACAGGCTACGGGCTCGGCGCCATGGAGCCCGTCAACAGCAAAGGCAAAGACACAGAACTGCTTTGACGCGCGGCCAAAATGCAGCCTGTCAGCTTCGGCAAAGTACTCTGAACAACGATTGCCGGCAGCTGTGCAGGACTCAGAGGCTCCATTGCCTTTCCAGAGCACCATGCCGTCGCCAAGATAGGAGAAACCGTGATTGCCTTGTGCGTAGGAAGCCTGTGCACCATCGGAGTTGACCTCCAGTGGGATTCGCATGGCGATACTGCCGTCCTTGAACTCAAGCAGTCGCAGATGCCCACCGGAATGGTTGACAGTACTCGGTGCAGGGCAGGAAGCAGTTGCAAAGGTTGGCGCAACAACAATCAGGCTGAACAGGCTCAGAATCCACCGAGACAACATACCGCCATCCTTGACCGCTTGGGTGCAGAGAGAAGTAAGGGCAGTGAAGCATAGGATCCGAGTAATAGCCTTAAGCCATAAAAGAAAATTTGCTACCTGGAATCAGAGCCCTTTCTCAAGCTGGAACTGTCACAAAGGTCCCGAACACCAGGACCTCTGTCCCCTCCATGGGCCGCTGCCAGGACTACTGCGTCTGCACCTGAAGCTGCGAGTTGACCCGCACCTGCACCTGCGCGTGCATCTGCTCCGCCCCGCCACCGCGACGCATGCCGCGTACCGGGCAGGCGTCCAGATAATCCAGGCCCACCGCCAGTTTCAGGTGGCGCTCGGGGCGGTCCAGGCGGTTGGTCACGTCGAAGCTGTACCAGCCGTCATCCAGCCAGGCTTCGGCCCAGGCATGGCTGGCCAGGTGGCTCTGGTCCTCGGTGCACAGGTAGCCGGACACGTAGCGCGCCGGTATGCCCAGGCTGCGGGCGCAGGCCAGGAACGCATGGGTGTGGTCCTGGCAGACGCCGGCACCGCCGGCAAAGGCTTGCGCGCCGGTGCTGCCGACCCCGGTGGCGCCAGGGCTGTAGGGCATGTGCTCGGCCAGTGCCTGCATCAGCTCGATCAGCGCGACGCGATCGCGGCGCTCGCCACAATGCTGTCGGGCAAAGTCGCTCAGGGCCGGGTCGGCCTTGCTCAGGTGGCTGCTGCGCAGGAACGGCAGCGGCGACTGGCTGTCGCCCTCCACTTCGCGCAGCGGGTCGATCTGCACTTCGCCGAAAGCGCTGAGGACGATCGCGCCGTGGGGCTCGTCCAGGGTCATGACGTGGAGGATGTTGCCGTAGGGATCGCGCTGGGCACGCACCCGCCGCGGCAGCTCCAGGTGCCATTGGAGGATCTGCTGGCGCAAGCTGTTCTGGGGCGTCAGGCGCAGAAACTGGATGCTGGTGCAGACTTCATCGGTGTAGCTGTAGGTCGTGTCGTGACGAATGGACAGTTTCATACCACCTCCAGATAGGACTCGTGCACGGTTTGCCCCAGGTGGCGGATCTGAGCGATGCAGTCGGTCAGCCACTGGTGCAGCCCGGAGTCGAGAATCTCGTTGATCCCGGTGTAGCGCAGCCGCGCATTCAGCTCGGCGGCCAGGCGCTGTGCCGGGCGGCCGTTGTCCCCCGGCAGGGCGGCGAGGATCTGGTCCAGCTCCTCGACGCAGGCGTGCAGCGAGCGCGGCACATCGGCGCGCAGCAGCAGCATTTCGGACACCTGCTCGGCCCCCGGGGCGTTGCGGTAGATCTCGTTGAACGCCTCGAAGGAGGACAAGGCGCGAAGCAAGGCGCTCCACTGGTAGTAGCCGCGGGCCGAATCGTCGCTGACCTCCTCGGACTCCTCGCCGAACATTTCATAGCGCGCATCCAGCAGGCGCAGGGTGTTGTCGGCGCGTTCGATAAAGGTCCCCAGGCGGATGAAGCGATAGGCATCGTTGCGCATGATGGTGCCGGCGGTAGCGCCGCGGAACAGGTGCGAACGCTCCTTGACCCACTCGCAGAACTGGCTGATGCCGTAGCGCCCCAGGCCGTTGCGGGCGATGTTGCGCATCTCCAGCCAGGTGGCGTTGATGTTTTCCCACATGTCGGCGGTGATCCGCCCGCGCACCGCGTGGGCGTTGCTGCGTGCCGCGCGCAGGCAGCAGTAGATGCTGCCCGGGTTGCTCTCGTCGAGGGCGAAGAAATGCAGCATGCGCTCGCTGTTGAGTTCGCCGTGGCGCTGGTGGTAATCATCCAGGGTGCCGGCGGCCAGCAGCGACATGGCCAGTTCGGCCTGGCCGTCGCCGCGCCCGGCCTGGGGCATCAGCGACAGCGAATAACTGACTTCGAGCATGCGTGCCAGGTTCTCGGCACGCTCCAGGTAGCGGGACATCCAGTACAGATCGGCTGCGGTTCTTGAAAGCATGGTTCAGTCCTCCACCACCCAGGTGTCTTTGGTGCCGCCGCCCTGGGACGAGTTGACCACCAGCGAGCCCTCGCGCAACGCGACCCGGGTCAGGCCGCCGGGCACCAGGCGGGTTTCCCGGCCCGAAAGCACGAACGGCCGCAGGTCGATATGCCGCGGCGCGATGCCGCTTTCGACAAAGGTCGGGCAGGTGGACAGCGACAGGGTCGGCTGGGCGATATAGGCCTCGGGCCGGGCCTTGATCCGCACGCGGAATTCCTCGATCTGCGCCGCCGTGGCCGCCGGCCCCACCAGCATGCCGTAGCCGCCGGAACCCTGGGTTTCCTTGACCACCA